>JBBRVL010000202.1:0-7193 GCA_038246925.1 Chloroflexia bacterium | reverse complement strand
CTCTTGGGGTTCTCTTTCTGTCTAATTGTTCGTAAAGCTTATCTGGTATTCAACGAATTGAGCATACCAGCTAGAATGGTGCCGCATACGAGAACCCCCAAGCAGCCGAGTACCAACGTAACGATAAGTGGCGTGAAAGCCGCCAGCATTGCCTTGCCTGCGGGCAGTCTCTGTGACGCCTGGAGACCTAGACCCTGCAAGTATAGCTGGTAGAGTGTCAACACAAGGGCAACAAGACTACCAATGACCGGAATGATCTGAACGATTGTTGAAACGACCTTGATCGGGGTGTAGCTCAGAGAGTCAAGGTATGCGTGTGTGCCGAAGCCCTGGCCCTGGCCGCCCAGCATCTTTGCTACAAGGTACTGTATCCCGGCGCCTATATAGAAGAAGACGTAGGTAAAGATCAGGCCGATTAGTGCGCTGCCTATACCTGTCCCACCCGCAAGAGCTGTGGTGTCGATGTTACTGCCCGGAGAAATCTGGCTCATCAACGGGCCTAGTTGTGACATAGCTGCCCCCGCGAAGAGGAGGCTGAAGATGAACGAGATCACCGCGACAATTGTGACGCCGACCAGCGTCTTTATCGGGCTGGCGTTAGGTATCTCGGCCTCGAAGGTCCCAACGCTTGGCTTGGTGACCGCATTCATGTAGGACTGCGGCAGATGGGCCATGTTAGAGGGATCGCCTCCGCCTGGTGTCATAGAGGTCATGGGCGGCGGGCTGTATCCACCTCCCGCAGGTGGCGGCGGTGGGGAATACCCACCCTCAGGCGGGGTGCTCGAACTCCCCTCTGGCGGCGGCTGGTAAGACATTTCCTTGCTCCTTTCCACGGGTCGCGCCCGGGTTTTGCGAAAAATGAGTTAAAGTTCCATATCCCGCGGCATATAAAATCCTACCACGCCTGAAAGAGATCAGACCTGCTCGTAAGCGTGTAGAATATTACCGCTTGCGCCGTATGCTAGCATAAGCGCATCGTACTTGTCAATACTTTTCGCACAATTTCCTCATATTCTCGTATAAGCTGTCGGTGGTCGGTGGTCGGTAAGCCTCGCCCGTGGTATACATCTTGCCAAAAGGCCTGCATGGTTACCCCTCCAGCGCAAATGGATGACCGGCCACTCGCCGCACCTTCTGCTCAGCCTCCTGCCACACGGCATTTTCTCCACCCGGCGAGCTGGGTCGCCCTCCTTCGTGGCAGACCTTTGTTGCCTGCAATCGTTCTACTCACGATCACCTTTTTCGTGCTCACCGGCTTGATTCTCCAGTCTAATCTTCAGCCGACGCCCTGGGACCAGGGCATCACCCACGAGATGCAAGAGTTCCCCTACATGCCGGTCGGCATACTTCTGATTGCCGTTAGCTGGTTAGGTTTTGCGCCTGTCAACTGGCTAATCGGTATAGCGGTGGTTGCCTTCATGGCTCTTCGCAGGTGGTACACCGTCGCAGTATTCACGGGCCTGGCTGCATTGGGCGGCCTCACCGCCGAGATCGTTAAGAATTTCGTTGCCCGGCCCCGCCCCACGCCCGATCTTGCGCGTATCACAACCGTTCTCAATAGCTTTTCTTTCCCTAGTGGTCATGTTACCTCTTACGTCGCCTTCTATGGTTTTCTCTTTTATCTTGCTTATACCGTTATGCATCGCCGTTCTCCCTTGCGTCTGCCCCTGCTCCTCTTCTTCGGGCTGTTGATCCTCCTGGTCGGCCCCTCACGCGTCTACATGGGCCAGCACTGGGCCTCCGACACCCTGGCGGGCTATGCTCTCGGCTTCGCATACCTCCTGGCTCTCGCCCAGCTATACCGCACATGGACGGCTAAGCGAGTGACCAGGGATTAGGGATTAGGGATTAGGGATTAGCAACTTTGAACTAATAGCTGATAGCTGATAGCTGATAGCTTGACTACGCATGCTCACGTCTGGTAATATCTAACTGGCTGCTATTAACTTCTACGGGCGTTATCTGCCTGATTCCGCGTCGCTTATTTCCAGGTCAATATATCTGTGCGCATACTACAGGGATTCCACTCTAAGGCACAGTGTAAGCAGTCGTACCTGCTGGCGCTGCTCTGTGCTGTCCTTATTTCGTCCCTGACTAATGCTGCCCCCGCTCTTGCCCGGTCTGCTTATACTTCGCAAACTGCGTCCGGCTCGGTGGTCAACCCTTTCGTATACGTCACCCCAGGTAGCGCTACTACCTATGACGTAATGCTGGCCGACGGTATAAACAAAGACCGCCGTATCGCCTCCGTCAAGGTCGATGGTGTAGGCTTCGGCGACGCGTCCGCCCGGCTCTCCCAGGACGGCTCTCATGCCGCCGTGCGTGTTACGGGCGACCGCTACGGTGGCTCCAGCCTGCAC
This sequence comes from Chloroflexia bacterium, assembly GCA_038246925.1. Lineage (GTDB taxonomy): Bacteria > Chloroflexota > Chloroflexia > QHBQ01 > JADMIH01 > JADMIH01. The sequence continues at coordinate 4,833 of JBBRVL010000202.1, read as the reverse complement.
ATCGTGGGCGTGAAAAACGGCAAGGCTACCCAGGCGGCGGTTTCCAGCAACTCTTCGGAAGGGATAGGCACATACAGGTGGTCGCCCTCGGGCAATACGCTGGCATTCGTACGCTCGGCCCCCGCGCTTGACCCTGCGAACGTGGAGGATGCATACGGCGACATTTTCATCATTTCAGTAGGTTTTCAGGCGATGCGGCTGCAAGGCTCGCAGTCAAACGACCGCCTGCTTGCTTTCTCAGGCGACGGCCTCGGTGTGTACGTCACCCGTCGGGAACAGGTGGACGGCGGGACAATGGAGCACCTGGTCTATCTGCCGACAAACGGTGGGGAGCCGGTGGTCTTGCTCCGCAGTCGTCCTGAGTTGCGCTACTCGAATTTCGCTGTTTATTCGCCCCCCGGTGTGCCCGCCAAGATCGCGGCTCTTGCCGAGGGTACGTTCGTAATAGCCGCGCCCACTGAGGTAGCGCCCATACCTGCCGCAACTTCCACACCAGGCCCGGCACCCTTCCAGATACTTGCTACGTCCGATATCGGCCTCGAAAGGCCTCGGGGGATGGGGCTGGTCGTCTCCGACTCGGCGGGGACATGGCCGGCCCTCTTGCGGCAGGACGCCGAGTCTTATACCTACCTGACGTGGAACAGCAACGGTCAGGGACTCCTCATGGGTGGTGGGCGCAACGGTACTTCGTGGACTGTTGACATGGCGGGTAATAAACGCCCTGTCGAGATGTCGCTCTTCGGGATGAGAGCTGAGGCATGGTCGGAGGATGGGATCACTGCGGTTCTGACCGATAACCCTGCCACGCGCCTTGTGACGCTCGATTTTGGGGCAGGCAACATGCTTGCCACGCGGTATGTGGGTGCGGTCCCTCAGCCGGGCGCAGCGGCGGTAAAATTGGCTGTACCCTACGTTCATCAGGTGAACGATACCGCGCCCAACGGCGACGGTAACTGGGCTTGCGGTCCAACCTCCATAGCAATGACCCTTGCCTACTACGGTAAGCTCGACCCGTGGCCCGTTTACATGGCACAGCAAGCCGTTTCTGGCACTATCGCAATCCAGATACCACAGAATAGTAACAAGGCCACCTCGGGGGCCGACTACGCGCCGTATGTAACCAACAGCTTCAACCTCAATGGCCGCACATACGATTCGCTTGCTCGCGATCCAAGAGGTAACATGCTCGCCGGTCTGTATGGGACGATCTGCCCTACCGGCCTTGCCGACTGGCAGACGATGGTCTCTGTGCTGAATAGCAATGGCCTTGGCAGCCAGTATGTAGGCGCGACCTGGGACGGTATCACCGCCGCGCTCAAGAGGGGACACCCCGTATTGCTTGGCAACGAGCTAACCTCCGCCGGACATATCCTGGTGGTTGTTGGCTACACACCGAACGGCAACCTGATCGTGAACGACCCCTACGGCAACCGTTTCGCGCCGGGATATGGGGCAACAGATGGGCGAGGACTATATTACCCGTGGAAGAGGGCCACTCCCCGCCGCGCCCTGGAGGTGATAGGCGTTTATCCACCCCCCATTCGCACACCTTTCAGGACTGCGACGCCTTACTATTCGCCCACACCGCTCCCCGGTATTCTGACCCCTACACCCGATCCGGCGCAACCTACTTTCGTGTTGGCCTCGCCCACAGTTGAGCCGCCCACATCTACACTCACCCCAATACCAATTGATACGCCCACACCTGAGCCGCCAACGGAAGTGTCCACTAATACGCCCACATTGACACCCGAGCCGGGCGCCACTCCTATCTCGAACGGGTCTGGCGGCACCGTATTCTGGTTGCTGACACGTCCCACGCCCCAAACAAAAGAGCCGGTGATGCACCCTGCACCCCCGGCTCCTAATCCCCAACCCCTAACCCCTAATTGTGTACGTATACCACAGTACCGATCTTAGCCCAGCCGTAGAACCACTCAGACATCGGCGTGCTGAGGTTGACACAGCCGTGGCTGTGTGGCCGCCCGAAGTCGTCGTGCCAGAAGGTACCGTGCAACGCCTCGCCTGACGTGTGAAAATATTGCGGGTACGGCACATCCTTCAGGAAGTAATAATCTTCCGATGCGAGGCTGCCACCCTTCATATCTTGCTTGGGTAAGCGGTAGTAAATCTTCCAGACGCCAAGCTCGGTCAGGTTCTTGCCGGTGCCTGTTGAAGTGAGGGTAACTTTCACAGGTATGCCATCTTCGTAAGCGGTCACTACCTGCTGCGATATGGAGATGTTGACCCAGCGCCCCTTGTAACGCGCGCCCTCATACTTCACCGGCATCACCTTACGGACAAGGCTCGAATGCACGTACATAGGCGCTTCGGGCGGGTCCGACACCCTATACCACACGTCGCCCTTGCTATCTGTCACAGCCTGATAGAGTAGCAGGCGACGACCTGCCCACCATCCCTTTAATATCTTTTGGTCCAGGCCAGGGCCGACACGCACGTTGCCGCCGGTCGCCATCTCGCCTATCCAGAGGTTGGTATAGGTGCCTGCCGACGAAGGTATAGTGCTATCGGGCGTCGCGGTCGCCGAGGGAACCGCAGTACCGCTGCCTGCTCCAGGAGTTGTCGCCGGGATGGGAGTGTACTTATCGTCTACCACCACGAGGAACCTGCCCTGGGTGTAGCCACGTGTGCCATTATAATCGAGCCAGTACCAGTTGTCGTTGAACGGCCCGCCCATCACAATCGACCGCGCATTCACCGGCATCGTGGTAATGACCGCTCCATCGGACGCAGGCTGCTCCCTGAGCGGCGCGCTTGCGGTCGTGGCTGCGGGGCTGTTCAGTGCGAGCCTCTGCTCTTGTGCCTGTACGCTACTCGCGCTCTGCGTTGCTACAATACCCACGAAAAGCAATGCAGCCAGCACACCAACCTGCCATAGGCGCATTATTTCTCTCTTATTTGCTTTGCTGCCCATTTTCTTTCTTTCTCCCTTGCTTTATAGTACGCCAAAACCGAATTATTTCACACCGCAGCCTCATTGCATTATTTATGCCTTACCATTATCTTACCACGAGTAGCCAGCTATGAGCAATGAGTGCGCAAGCAATTTCGCATCGCGTTTTACGTCAACCCAGCCACAGAGATAACGCACGAACCCATAGTGTGGTTCCACACCTGTTAAAACCTTCCTATTTTCAGGTATGGCTGTTTGCCTACAGGTCTTGATTCGCCGACCTCTGGGTGATAAACTGGCGCTACTTATTTGATTGCGAGGGCTTTATGGCCGAGCAAGTTTTCGTTGCGCGGGAAGGCGAACTATCCCGCCTCGGATCGATGCTTACCGCCGCTATGGCAGGTGAGACCCAGGTGTGCTTCGTAACGGGAGAGGCAGGCGCGGGCAAATCAAGCCTGGTGCAGGAATTCACCCGACGCGCCCAGGATTCCTACCCTGATATCGTGGTAGCGGTTGGTGTGTGCAACGCTCAGACGGGCGTGGGCGACCCCTATCTGCCATTCCGCGAGGTGCTGGCCCAACTGACGGGCGACATCGAGACGAAGCTGGCCCAGAAGCAGATCAGCCCGAATAATGCCGGGCGTTTGAAGAACTTTCTGCGCCTCTCCGGCGCTACTCTCCTTGAATTTGGCCCCGACCTGATCGGCAGCCTGATACCGGGGGCTTCGCTGGTGGGGCGCGTGGCAGCGTTCGCCGCAGACGAGGTAGGCGTCACGGACAAGCTCAAGTTGAAGTCGGAGAGCGCCGCCTCCGGTCCCGCTGAGCTTGACCAGGCCAAAATCCTCCAGCAGTACTCAAGCATGCTGCACCAGCTTTCGCTCAAGCAGCCTCTTATACTTGTGCTCGACGACTTGCAGTGGGCCGACAGCGCATCGGTCAACCTCCTCTTCCACCTTACGCGCCAGTTACCCCCCAGCCGCATTTTCTTTATAGGCACATACCGTCCCGATGATGTTGCCCTGGGCCGAGGCGGCGACCGCCACCCTCTTGAACAGGTTGTCAACGAGGTCAAGCGCTATTATGGCGATATAATAGTTGACCTCGATGAAGAGCGCGATTCCGGTGGGCGCAGCTTCATAGATGCCTACCTGGACGCCGAACCTAACATGCTTGATTCACGGTTCCGAGACGCGCTGTTCGAGCGGACCGGCGGCCACCCACTCTTCACGGTGGAGCTACTCCAGAATATGCAGGAGCGCGGTGACCTCGTGCGCGACGAACAGAACCGCCTGATGCCTGTCGAAGACCTCGATTGGGAGGCTCTTCCGGCCCGAGTGGAGGGAGTGGTCGAGGAGCGCGTCAGCAGGCTGGAGGAAGAGTTGCGCGACATCCTCAACGTGGCGAGCGTGGAAGGGATAATCTTCACAACCCAGGTAATTGCCCGGCTGCAAGAGATACAGGAGCGGCAATTACTGAAGAGCCTTTCGCGAGACCTTGAGAAACGTCACAGGCTGGTCGAAGAAGCAGGTGAGCAGAAGGTAGGGCGGGAGATGCTGTCGCAATACAGGTTCTCGCAAAACGTCTTCCAGCAGTACCTCTACAGTGAGCTAAGCTCAGGCGAGCGGCGGCTGCTGCATGGCGATATAGCCTCGGCGTTAGAGGAACTGTATGTTGGCAATACCGACCGGATTACCGTGCAGCTTGCGCGCCACTTCGAGCTGGCCAATGACACCGAGAAGGCCGCTTATTATTTGAGCAGGGCAGGTGTGCAGGCGTTCCAGATCAGCGCTTACGCCCAGGCCCGTGAGTTTTTCGAGCGCGCCCTCACGCTAGCGCAAGAGGCAGGCGATAAGGAGTGGCAGGTACGCCTCACTCGCCAGGTAGGGCAGGTGCATCTCGGCCTGAGCGAGTTCGGTGCG
>JBBRVL010000201.1:0-7204 GCA_038246925.1 Chloroflexia bacterium | reverse complement strand
GCCAGGTTCGCCGTCAGGATGGTGATCTCGGCAAGCTATTGAGCGTCCGGCTCGATATAAACACCCGGCTCCCCGGCTTGCACCCTCGCGCATCGGTCGTGTCGATGATCTGCAGGGGCGGGCGCAACCTTTCCGGGTAGTGGAAGCTGAGGCCCGAGATCATTCCGCCTGCATCCCTCACTCCCATCATCATCGAGGCGCAGTAGCTAGGATTTGCTACCAGCTCCCAGGCCTCGGTCATTGCGCGGCTAGAGTGTGTCTATTCTAGGCACGGATGAGCCATGCAGCCAGCACAGTGATGCTAGAAATAGAGAAAAAGCATTAGCCAGGCAAAACCAACTGTGTCTAACGCCACTTAGGATCTATAGTGTGGGTTGGTTATTATGAAGGGAGGAGTTGCAGATTTGCAACTCCTCCCTGATTAGATAAACCCCTCAATTCCTAATTCAAAACTCATAATTCAAAATCCCCATTAGCTACGGGGTACATGTCTGAGCGAGCAGGCTATCAACAGAGCTATTAGCCGGGGCTGCGCTAATCTTGGCTGACCAGATGCTCCATAGCTCGTCATTAGGGTTCTCAGAGATGCCCTCACCGGCCACGTACAAGTGGGCACGAGCAGTTGGTCGCCGGAGGACATCAAGGCGCACATCGAGTTCCAGCACGGCTCCCTCTTTATGGCTGTAGAGTGATCAGCCCCATTCTGACCTTGAGCGCCACTATACGCTTCAGGGACAGCTTCAAGCGCGCTGGGGTGATACGACCTGACTGCACGGCCCGTGTAAGCGCCGTTACAGTACCCACAATCTGAGCGTTATCCTTCGGGCATTCGACTATATCCTCGCCTGCCAGTATTGCCAGAACGCTCGCCTCCCCAATCGCTTGCGCCGGGTCAGTGTAGCCAAGGCTTCTCATGTAAGAGCTGATGGCGCCGGCTGCCATTGCATCTGAAACAACCACGCCCTGGTAGCCTAGCTGCCCTCGCAGTACCCCATCAATCAACGTTGGGGATAGTGATGCAGGGTACTTCGCGTCGTAAGCAGGCACCATGACATGAGTTGCCATGATCATACCGGGGTTGTGCGTAAGAAGATTGCGAAACGTAACAAAGTCGGTGGCATTTAGTTGCGCCTGCGTCTTGGTTATTGTGGGCAACGAAAAATCGGGGTTGGCGCTTGCGGCGCCGATACCGGGCCAGTGTTTCAAAGTCCCAATCACACCATTCTGTTGCAGACCGTCCAGGAATGCGCCAGCGAACTGGGTCACCTGGGCGGAAGTAGTGCCGAACATGCGGCTCCGGTCTATAGCCCCACCCTGATAGATGTCGGCTAATGGCGCGAAGTCGGCATTAATGCCGATGTCTTTCAGGCGAGAGGCAAAGAGCTTGGCCTGAGTATAGGAGTTTTGGGGATTACCTGTTGCGGCAAGCTGGGCGGGGGAGGGAGAAGAACCGTAGTAGGGTGAGATACGATCGACGGACCCGCCTTCTACGTCGACGGCGATGATCATGGGATTCGGTGAATGGGCAACCATGTCCTGGGTGAGCTGGCGAAACCCATCGAGCGTCTTCGGTTTGAGCGTCCCGCCGTCCAGGGAGGTGAACATGATGACGTTGGCAATCTGATACTGCTGTAAATATACGTTGTAATCAGGTGAATACGCATCGCTATAAACGGGGATCATAATCAGTTCGCCCACCTGCTGGGTGAGGGTCAGCTTGCTGATATAGGCGTCGATGCGCTGATCGAGCGTTTGCGTAGGAGTAGGATGTGCGACAATTGCAGGTGGTATGTCCACAGGAGGCGCGACCCAGGAGGGGTTGGACGCCTGTTCTTTGTAGCGGAAGGTGCCAAGCTGCGATAAGAGCACATCATTTGGCGCAGGCTTCTCAGGATGGTACTCAAAGACCGCCCGCTCGAAATATTGCACTGTGTAGGGCTGCCCATTCAGGTCTGACACCTCGATGAACTCTTCCGAGAGCGGGTATCCCTGAGCAGCAAGGCCGCCGTGCGTAGTCCAATACGTGAGGAAGCTTCGATCCAGGGTTTGCCCGGTCTGAGGAAAGAAAAGGGCAAGCGGAGTATGGTTGATCTGTGGGCCTGGTGGGGTGGGCGCGCCGTCGGGGTACTTCTGCAGGAAGCGAAAAATGCCCAGAAGTGAGAGGAGAACATCGTACGGTGCTTTATTCTCGGGGTGCATCTCGAAAACAGCTCGTTCAAAATACTGTACCGTATAGGTCTTGCCGTCAGTCGCAGAGATTTCTCCGAGTACTTCGCTGATCGGAAAGCCTTGCTGGGCGAGGCCTCCGTGCTCATTCCAATATTGAAGGAACCGCCCGCAGACCGTCTTGCCTGTTTCAAGGAATGTTTGGCAGTCAGTCTGTGTAACTGTTGGGTTTTGCGCTCTGCTTGGTGAGCTAGATGTGTACTGCAATAGTAGAAGGGCAACGAGCAGGGCGAGTATTATGCGCACAGCCACTTTCCAGGCGACTTCCACACTAGAGTTGTACCAAAAGGCGAAGCCGCTTCTTATGTTTGTATGTTTCATATCACTCCCGACCCTGTAGTGTGCGGGAACCCTATCTGCCCTCATAAAGCTGTTAGGCAGCATCCTGGTAGTAGTCATGGATGATGCCGCCCAGTACATCACGACACTTCACCGCTCCAGTTTTTCGAACTCGCATGATTGGTTGGTACCGGACAACTTTGGTCGATGCCATGGTGTGGCCGTTCCCGATTATAATTTGTTCATGACCGTATCTCAACCAGGTAGAGGGGCAACAGGGCGCATGGCTCTAGGTGCGTCCTCTTTGTCTGCACTACCGACATTAGCTGAGATCTCCAGCTTGTAAGCGGCCTGTTTCTCAACGTGCACCTTTGGCCTCTCCAGCATCACTGGTTTGGTCGTGCCCTGGACGACCTTCATCGCCACGCTGCCCAGCCATAGGCGCTGCAAACCACTACGGCCATGGGTGGTCATGACGATGAGACAAGCGTGCGCGCCCTCCGCCGCCTTTATGATCATTTCGGCAGGGTTGCCTTCTTCAACGATGGTCTTGACTTTGTAGCCGTCAGACCTGAGGCGTTGTGCAAGATCCAAAAGGTAACACTGCATCTCGTTGATGCGGTCCTGTTGCGCGGATGCTTGCCAGAGGGGATTCGACATGCTGGCATTGCGCTCCGACGCGCTCACAGGCGGAACTATAGAGAGCAGCTCAAGCTGGCCATTGGTGTTTGAGGCAAGAACTTTGGCTAGTTTGAGAGCTTGCTCGGCGAGTTTGGAGCCATCCAGCGGCACGATAATGGATTTGTAGGTCTTTAGAGCAGTAACTTCATCGACCGTCTCGTTCTGCCCTGTGGTGTGGCTACCCACGCTATCCGCGCTACCCACGCTACCCACGCTATCCGCGCTATCCACGCTATCCGCGCTATCCACGCTATCCGCTCTATCCACGCTAACCGCGCCATGAGCGCTATGCACCATCAGCACGGGTATGGGAGATACGTGCAGCACCCGCTCGGCCACGCTGCCAAAGATCCAGCGGCTTACCCCGCTTCGCCCGTGAGTGGCAATCGCCACTATCTTGATGTCCGGCTTACTGGATATATAGTCCAGTATGCAACCTGCGGCCTCGCCTTCCAGGACTACCACTTGTACGGCTAAGCCTGTAGACTTGAGTCTGCCGGCTATACCCTCAAGATAATCTTTTGCTACTCCCTCTTCCCAGGTTTCCCATAGATCGGGTGCCCCCGAAGCTATCCCACCCATAGGCTCAATATAGACTGGGGTGGGGACCACACGCAGCAAGGTCAACCCGCTTGCGGTAGCCCGCGCTATCGCTATGGCATCAGGTAGTGCTGTTTCTGCTAGCGACGACCCGTCTAGTGCAACCAAAATTTGGCGTGTCATGGTTTGTATCTCCTATTCTGAATAGGGCCGAGCTGAACCCGGCTCGCTTATGGCTCAGTATGGGCCAACTACCTTCTTCACTTTGTAGCCCTGATTGGTTTACTATACCGCACTAAAATCCCTTCCTTCATGGCTTTGTAACCTCCTGTCCCCAGGCCGTCACAAGGCCCTCTATGCCATGGCAACCTAAAATGCCGCCCCCGGCACGCGCTGAGTGCATAACGATCCTCACTATTCATGTGCGATAGGGTTGCTATATAGAAATGGCACCGCCCTGGCCTGAGCTAAATAATTACCGCTCCTGCACTGCGCCGGGTGGTTGGGGGCACTTCAGGCCCATACCCCATGCGCAGCACTATCTGTGGGTACGTGGCACACCCTGTTACTTCCTGCACCTTTCTACGCAGGCTCGCGATTTCTATTGGTTGGTTCAGGTAGGACGCCGATAAACCCTGCGCCGCGGCACGCAGGAGGACTTTGCCTAGAGCCTGACCTGTCGCCAGCCAAGCGGCCCGGGTGTCGGTATCGGTGGCCAGGACTGCCAGAAGGGGTGAACCCGAGGCAAGCTCCAGGTCCTTGGCGGCTTGCCCGTTACCCAGGTCAAAGGTCCGGATGATATGGGGTACTGTGTAGGAGGTGAAATCTCCATAGTCCAGGGCCTCGCTCTGTATGCCGTCAAAGCTAACGCTTATATTTGGCCTCACCCACGCAGCCAGTTCGTTGCGGAAGCGCTTGTCCGACCACTGAACCCGGTCTGCTTCCGCGATGAGCCGAGCTAGCGCGTTGCGAGCATCCTCGTCAGCCACTGTAAGTAGCTGAGCATCTTCGCTGTTAGCCGTAGCTTGCAACTCCTCGACAATCTGATCTGGCACGGGCCGGCTGTCGTAAGGCCTGCGGTTGGTGCCGCGCGTCAGGATCGCCCCGAACAAAAGCTCGTCTTCCGGGGTCGGCTCGTGGCCTGCGGCGAGGTTCACTCTGGCTAGCAGATCGGGGCGTTCCGGGTCAGGGAAGGTTTGCACACTAGGTGCATAGCCGAAATGGTACATGGAGATGCGCAGGAGCGCGAGCGCGGCTCCGCAGCTTATTACCAGCTCCCGGTCGTGCGGATCCATAACGGGCAAGACGCGGGTCCGGTCTGCATACAGCGTCAGCGTATCACCTGATATGTCGAAGAGCCACGGCTGAGAATTATGGCTGGACGGCGCGAGTACCGCGTAATTGACCAAGAAGCGCAGCTTATCTGAAGCTGTGCCCTCAGTCGGGAAATCAGCCTCGGAAACATCCCATGGCCTGAACAATAGATCGTGCATTTTGGTATCTCCTTTTTTCTTGTACGTGTGAGAGTGTACGGGGTAAGAGAACGTAAAGAGGGTCATCACCACGCCGCTAAAGATAATTCTCGAAGGGCACCAGTGAAGGCTTCTCTGTGCCCTATCTCGTCGTTGCGCAGTTCGTCGAAGAGTTGCGCAACCGCCAGGTCTCCATCGGCTTCTGCCTGGCGCGCATAGCGACGGTACGTATGGTCTATCTCACCAGACTCTCCTTGAAGAGCTTCACTGAGATTATCTGAGTCACTGCGTACCAGCCTCGCGAAGGTCGCTTCCTGTGCAAAGTGCTTATGCAATTTGGTATGCGCTATCTTCTCGAACAACTCAGCCAGCACAGGTTTGCCATTTCTACGGGCTTGCTCAGCGAAGAGCAGGTACTTGGCGTATGTAAAAGCGTCATCCTTCATGGCTGCCAGCAAGTTCTGTTCTGTTCTCGGGTTCATCAGTTTCCTCCTAGATGTGACTCTTAGCTGTGGCTCGAGGGTTGTTGCAGCAACCCGACTGGATTCAAACGGGACGTGGTGCTGGCCCTGGTTCATTCGTTCCCAGATCCCATCAAGCCGCCAAGGTTTGAACTAGTGGTACACCGTCTTTCAATGGCGCAAATCATTAAGGCCACTGGCCCCCATGCGCAGTGTTTCATTTGACCCTCTACTGGGCGGTATAGCCGCCATCTATCACCAGTTCGGTGCCGGTGACGAATTTCGACTCGTCCGATGCCAGGTAGAGCACTCCGTAGGCTATGTCGTCCGGCTCGCCCAGGTGACCGAGTGGGTGCAGGCCTTCCAGATATTTCTGCATCGCGGCTGGATCTCCCCCCGCCTCCATCACCGTCTGTACCATAGGAGTCACGATGTAGCCCGGGTGTACCGAGTTGACGCGGATGTTGTAACCTGAACGGGCGCAATGCAGCGCGGCGGACTTCGTAAAGATGCGGACCCCTCCCTTACTCGCGTTATAGGACGCAGCGGTCGCCTCACCGACGATCCCCAGGATAGAGGACATATTGATGATGGAGCCTCCGTTGCCGCTATGCTTCATTGCCTGGATGCCGTACTTGGTACCCAGGAACACCCCGTCGAGGTTGATGCTCATGAGGAAACGCCAGTCCTTCAGGGTGGTCTCTTCGACGTTGGTAGTCTTTCCTACGCCTGCGTTATTCACCACTATATCCAGCTTGCCATAGGTCTGCAGGGTAGTGCTGATTACCTGCTCCCAATCGTTCTCACTGGCAACATCATGCCTGATGAAGGTGGCATCGCCTCCAGCCGACTTGATCTCCTCGACCACCTGGCGACCTTCCTCCTCTTTGATATCGCTGACGACTACTCTGGCTCCTTCCTCTGCAAGCCTGATGGCGCAGGCCCTTCCGATGCCGAGTGAGCCGCCTGTTACAATCGCTACTTTATCTAGAACGCGTTTCATTTAGTGTCTCCTCTCAAGTGCGGGTCGTCGCGATCTGGCAAGCAACGACCGATGGTTGAGCCGTGATTATGAGGGTCTACTTCTTACTAGCGAAATTCTCATTTATGCTGCTATGATTCGATTGATGCTTTCTCGACTTTCGAGAAGAGTGGATTATGGAACAGGCTCTGAGATCTGACGCTTCCGTATCAGAAGTAGCTAGTTGCATATCAGCCCCCGTAAACTCTTGATGTGGCGAGCCTTTGCGCCTCCTGGCGTGATATGACCACACCACACACCACACACCATATACAGTTTATGGCATGATAGTTGTACTGCAGGTATATCAAGGTGAATATTGTGTGACAATCCTCTCCGAACAATCATCCCTGCAGGTAAGCAGGTAGCGCCCGGGCTGCTTGCCGAAAGATATGGTATATGTTATCTCTAAGCAGAGGACGGGCGACCCACAGCGGGTGGGGGGCGGTGCGCAAAGTAACCCAACCCCATCCAAAACACACCAACATACAAAAAGTCAGAATTTGCCAAGAGCTGTTAGGCGT
>JBBRVL010000200.1:0-7214 GCA_038246925.1 Chloroflexia bacterium | reverse complement strand
CCACATTGCTCTCAACCTGCTCAAGGATGAGAAGACTGCCAAGGTTGGCATCAAGGTCAAGCGTCTGAAGTGCGGCTGGAACGAAGACTACCTTCTCAAGGTACTCCTTGGTCCCAAACCTATTTAGATGCAATCGCCCTGACTTGAGGATACGTATATCGGACAGGGCGGACACGCGGGTCTGCCCCTACATCTGCCTTTTGCAGAACTCAATTAGACGGTCGGTCTCGGATGCGGTAAATATTGATGCACCGTTCGGCGCTGTGCCGGGCGGATAATCTACAACTGCAAGAGGTCCGCCGGCTTCTCGTATGACCTGTGCGTTTGACGCGTTACCGATGGCTACCAATATCTCTGCCGACTGGACAAGATCACCTAATTCTTTGTCGTGGGGCAGCAGGCGATGCTGCAGGAAGCCGTAGGCTAAATGGACCGGCGGGCTGGCGCGTTCTTCGTCAACCAGGGCCAGTGCTACACGGGCATGGTGGGCTAGTAATGATGATATGCCGACAGCTTCTGCCTCGTCGTCCGACTGTGCCACCACCAGCACGCGACGCTGCTCGGCACCAGGCAAATCGAGTAAGCGCATCGTGTCTGCTATTTGGCGGCTGGCTGCGGCATACTCCTCCCCCGCGAATTGAGGCTCCCAGGGGCGGCCAAGCATCGACAATATCTCTGCATCGGAACGGCATCGGGTAGCTTGCATCTTCTTGCGCTCGGCCATGAAGTGCGGCAGATTGGCGTTGAAGCGATTGATGGCGGCAAGGTGGGCGATTGAGACTTTAGGCACCCGCTCGATATTGGCCGTGTTGGTGTCTCGGGGCGCGGTAAGGGCGTATTCTGCCGGTTGGATTGTATCCCCCGCGGAGAGGAGCGCCCGCTTATATAGGAGCATCAGGGCGCTCGACAGGATGCGCTCCATGTTGTCCGATTCGTAGTTCTTGAGGATCGTGGCGAGCGAGTTACACTCCCAGAGAGTGTAGCGTCTATGCGCGCCGGAGCGTGAGCCTGTCGCCCCGCCGATATGCCGGACAACCGCGTGGGGAGCGTACACAACTTTGTGTCCGAGAAGCCAGAGCCGCCAGCCGAGGTCTACGTCCTCGAAGTATGCGAAGAAAGCGGCATCGAAACCTCCAGCATCGAGGAATGCCCGCCTCTGGATGAGCATCGCCCCACCCGATGCGAAGAGTACCGGGCTACCTTCTCCCGCCTTCTCGGGTGCATCGAGCCAGCCCCAGATCGGACGCGGGCGACCGACCCCGAAGAGGTTGGCTGATCCTCCTTCATACTCGACCTGAGTGCCATCACCGCTTCTTATGTGTGAGGCGGCACAAACGGCGTCCGGCCCTCCCGCATCCAGGCCAGCGAACAGCCCTTCTATCCAGTCGGGGGAAGGGAGCGCATCATCGTTGAGAAATGCCACGAACTCGCCGGACGCCGAGGCTGCTCCGTGATTGCATGCGAAGGCGAAGCCGGTGTTCGTATCCAGGCGTATCTGCTTGACGCGTGGATAGGCGTTTTTTAGGCTTTCGTGAGTGCCGTCGGAGGAGCCGTTGTCAACAACGATAATTTCCAGGCTGTCGCGTTGGTAGGTAAGGGCGTGAGTGCTATGGAGGCATTGCAGCAACAGCTTGAGGTTGTTGTACGTCGGGATGACGATGGATACGGAGCGGGTCATGCGTCGCCCCCCGCAAACTCCAGATCGATCAGGAGAGAGCCGTTCGCAGGTAGGCCGTCTTCGTAGCGCTGTCCCTTGATGGGGCCGGGGCGAGTGCTTGCCAGAAGGGTGACAGCATCTCCAGGCACACCATCAGGGCACTCTGCGACCAGGTAAAACCACCTGTTCCACGAATCGGCAATGGAAGGGAAGCGGAAGAGGAGGGGTTGGCCGTCCTTTATGTTATGGACCGGCACTTCGAGGGAGTAAAGGTCGGTCGTGGCCGCCGGGTGCGCGCGCAGGTGGAGGACAAGCCGTGAGGTGTTGCGTCTGCCGAAAGTACCTATCTCTACCCGCGCTCCCGACAGGCCGTTGCGGGGGGAAAGGAAGCGCTGGCCGTGGCTGTGTCCTTCGGTTAGCTCGCTTAACGTGACGCACTTACGGCCTGTCACTTTACTGGTACGGTTGCGGCCCAATGCTACCGGCAGCAAGTCCCGAAGCAACGAGATTGACCGGGAAGCAACCTGTTTCTGTGGAGAGCGCCTTCGGGCTTGGAGGCGTTTTGCTCTGGGTGGTAGCTCGCGCTCTGCGGCTGTTATGAAGACGCCTCCCGCTTCTGGTTGATTGGTGACAACTTTGATCTCATTTAGTTCGTGACTTCGCTCTGCGCGGATATAGGGATTTCTGATAAATTTATCGAGCACTTCGATAGTTTTGTCCCACGAAAAGCACTCGCGGGCCAGTGTTTGTGCGTGCTGGCTGTACATCCGTGCTATATTAGGATTAGCCAATATGCTCATTACCACATCTCGCAATGCACCTGTATCATCGTGAGGGACAACCCAACCGGCGTTATATTCGCGTATGAAAGGGGCGACCTCGCTGAACTCGGCGTGTATCACGGGCAGCCCGCACCAGAAGTAGTGGACCGTGCGGCTGGGGAATGCCAGCTCTCGTTCGGCGTTGGGGAGCATCAGGTCGACTGCTACGTCGGCGTGCGTGTACCTCTCCACCAGTTCATCGTGTGGAAGTAAGCCCGACATCTTCACTCTCGACATCGTTGATAGCTTGTCGACCAGAGGGCCGAAGTTGCCGGTATCGACCGCATGGAACGGGTGCTTACCGCCTATTACTTCGAGCGTGCCTGTGCCTGCTTCTTCAAGGGCAGCGGCCACCGTGAGCAACGCTGGGGCGGCATTTTGCCATGGCAGAAATATGCCGCCGTATACAAACTTCACCTCTTCGTCTTCGCGTACATGATGCTCAGGCTGTGCTGGATCGAGAGAGTATGGTATGACCACCAGCGACGCAGGAATGTCCTCTACTTTGACGCCTGACTGGGCCAGCCAGCCGGTAAAGTAGTATTTCTGGCGGGTGCTGATGCAGGTATAGAAATCGGCTCGCCGCAGAGCCGCAAGCTTTTCCTCGGCGTTGGTCTCAACGTCTCGGTATTGCTGGTAGGCCCGTTCAAGCAGATGGGGTCCAGCAAGGTCGAGGGCGACAGGCACGTTTGCTCGCTCGAGCCAGGTCAGGTTGGGCCAGCCGCACGATACCACCACGTCGGGGGCGAGCGCATCGACTATCGATTGGAGGGTCTCAGGCGTCCAGGCTCCCAAGACGTATTCGGGCGGCACCTGATCCTCCCTGCCTATCAATGCTGCTTTCGGCATGGTGAAGCGTACGTGGTGGCCCTTGCTTTCCAGCCCCTTGCCGAGCGACCATGCCCGTATACCGGAGCCGCTAGCTGGAATATCACCTACGGGGAGAACGTCCGGGCTGATTACCAGCACTTCTTTCGGCAGGTGAGACCATAGCGACTCGATGCCGAACTCGTGGAGAAGGCCGAAATGCGCTGCCGCATAAGGGGCATCAGTCTTGTGGTTCACAAGGTGGACTCGCCCCGGCTGCCCAAACATAGCCATCAACTCGGCATCCGACCGTTTGCGCCTGGCCTGTAGCCATTCCCGCTTCTGCTGGAATTTGGCAAGGTTGGCCCGGAACTCGTCAACTGCGATCAGGGTAGCAACCGCGTTGCGGTGCAGATTCTCCACAGGCGAAGGGTCGGTAGACGTGCTAGCCAAATCGTAGTCGGAGAAGTCAACGCCGCCCAACTCGGCCAGGCGAACGGCACGCTGCCCCAGCAGGAGGAGAGCGGCAGGCAGAATCTTGTTCAGGTTGGCTTCTTCATAGTTCTTGTAGATGGTGTAGAGGGCGTTGCGCTCGTATAGCACCTGGATGCGGTGGTTTGCCATCTCACTTGCGGTGCCGTGGTGGCGGTGGTATGTGATCGCTGTTGGCGTGAGAGTCACCTTGTAGCCAAGCATCCAGAGCCGCCAGCCGAGGTCTACGTCCTCGAAGAAGGCGAAATAATCAGGGTCGAAGCCGCCGACCTCCAGGAAAACATCACGTCTGATGAGCATGGAGCCACCGCAAGCGAAGAGAAGATCGCGTGGCGCGAGGTTTTGCCCTTCGAGCGGGAGGCCGTAGGATGGTTGGAAGCCGAAGCCGTGGAAGTTCAGACCACCGGAGAGAAAGTCAATTTTCTTTCCCGCCCAGTCGAGCATCAGGGAGGAAGTGCAGACTACGCCCGCCCCTTGTCCCGCAAGTAAGCCCTTCACAAGCTCGTTCAACCAATCAGGCTCGACGCGGGTATCGTTGTTGAGGAAGGCAACGTACTCGCCTGTAGCCGCCTCCGCGCCGAAGTTATTGCCCGCTGCAAACCCCAAATTACTGCCTGTCTCCACCAGCCGTACAGTTGGGAAATGCTCTCTCATGAAGTCGAGGGAGCCATCTGTGGAGCCATTGTCCGTAAGAATTAGCTCAAGGCGGTCTTTGGGGTAGTCTATATCCAGGAGAGAGGTAAAGCACTCTTCAAGATGACGAAGGCCATTGTAATTGAGCACGACAACTGATACATCGGGCTGTTGACTCGATATTTGTATGGGGGATGCGTCCGCAAATTCACTTTGAGGTTCGCCAGGCGACGGCTCTACAGCTTGTGGAGAGTGTGGCGTACCGGGTGGCGAATAGTCGGGCGGGTGGTTCACTCGTTTGTGCTAGCGGCCCAGGAAGCGCGAGATGGTTCGGGTGAGGCGCATCACGCGGCCTGCCTCGATCCCTTGCAGCAGCTTTTCAAGGTAGAGTATATGCTCGTCTTTGTTGCGCTGCTCCTCGTCCAGGCGCGCTACGTAGCTGTCGCGGTTGAGTAGCTCGACTTTTATCGCCTCTCGCTCGGCCAACATCATCTCTCGCTCGGTTCGCAGCCGCTCGATTTCGTTCTCATTCAGGTTGATGCGCGTCTCAAGACCCATGATGTGCTTGTCCCGCCGTTCCATCTGCTCGCGCAGTAAAAAATCCTCATGGTTGGCGATTTTGAGGTTCAACATCCCCATAAGCACTTGCGTCAATTGCAAGCGTTCGGTGTTGGATGCGCCTGACGAGGGGAACGGTGGGTAATCGGCCCTTATCTTCTCCAGCGCAGGCTCAAGTCCAGGGCGTGCCGCCACCAGCACGCCGCGGTAGGCAGGCTCTGTTCGGTCGGTCTGTGAGAAGGTGAGGTTGTAGAAGCGGTCGAGGGTACGCTCGAAAGCAGAGGCACGCTCGTCTCGCATCGAGATCAAGTAGTGCTTGGCGATCATCATCAGCAGCCAGTTGTATATGTTGGCTGTAGGGAAGCGCACTGTCTGCCACCCGGCCTGCTCGAACGTGGAAGCAGTGAGGTCAAAGCTAGGTAGGCCGCATTCTCGGTGCTCGGCAAGCTGCTCCTGTTGGGCATCAAGTATCCATCGGATGAACTCGTTGAGCGTTTCTTCGGCAAGGTCGTTTTCTACTGACTGGACAGGGTTGACGACCACCGCCGCGCTCCCGGCGACACGCATCAGCTCGGAGAGAAACTTCGGGCGTTCGTTATTCGGGATGTGCTCCAGGGTGTCGAGCGATGTTACAACGTCGAAGCTACCGTCTCCAAATGGGAGGTCCATCCCGGAGCCTTGAGTGTAGTTGGGGATAGTGCCATCATCGGGCGGCACATCCAGAACCGAAACTTCGTAATGCTCTTCATTGAGAAAGTGACTTAGCACTCCTGGATAGCCGCCAACGTCGAGGACCCGCAGCTTGAAGTTGCTTACTCCATTATCACTTGGTGGGGGCGCAAGATGAGAATAAAGGGTGTGAAGGATATTCTGGACAATCCGCATCCGGCCATATTGGTCGAACGGCAGCGAAAGCAGGTCACCCTCGCGTGGGGCAAGGCTGGCCTCGAAGCTGTTCTGGGTCAGGCTTGCCGGTGCATCAGGGGTTGTGGTGGGGTCTGCGGTCATTTTGCGGTCATTAAGTGGTGTTAAGGAATAAACAAGACGTGAAACATAAGCGCAGTCAGATTACCACAACTTACGTTTCACGTCCGAGTTTTACGCATATTTATTCGCTTACCGCTTGCTGAAGAACGCCACGGGCGCGCCGCGCTTGACTTCTTGCTGGCTGAATGCTACGACG
The DNA here is from genome assembly GCA_038246925.1 of Chloroflexia bacterium. Taxonomy (GTDB): domain Bacteria; phylum Chloroflexota; class Chloroflexia; order QHBQ01; family JADMIH01; genus JADMIH01. The sequence continues at coordinate 1,063 of JBBRVL010000200.1, read as the reverse complement.
CTCACCTGGGCGGCGAGGTTACGCGCTACGTGCATGAAGGCTTCGGCTTCGGGCGTGCCTGCCGCATCAACTACAACCGGATGGCCGCTGTCGCCGCCCTCGCGGATACGAAGGTGAAGCGGTATCTCGCCGAGGAAGGGAACACCGAACCGGGCAGCAGCAGCCTGTGCCCCGCCATGGCCGAAGAGGTCGGTCGGGTTGTTGCAGTGCGGGCAGACGAAGCTGCTCATGTTCTCGACCATGCCAAGCACCGGCACGTTGAGTTTCTTGAACATCATCAGGGCTTTGCCCGCATCGAGCAGCGCCACATCCTGTGGGGTAGAAACTATCACCGTGCCTGTGAGCGGTACTGACTGGGCAGTGGTGAGTTGCACGTCGCCTGTGCCGGGCGGCATATCCATTATGAGGTAATCAAGATCGCCCCAATCGACATCAAACATGAACTGGGTGAGGAGCTTGGTGAGCATTGGCCCGCGCCAGATAACCGGGCTGTCGGCATCAACAAAGTAACCCATCGAGATCAGTTTCAGGCCATATGCCTCGACCGGGGTAATTTTATTGCCGACCGGCTGGGGCTTGCCGGTAGAGCCGAGCATCAGGGGTACGTTAGGACCGTATATATCGGCGTCGAGTAGCCCAACCTTTGCGCCTTCCCGCAATAGGGCGAGTGCAAGGTTGACCGCGACGGTGCTCTTTCCAACGCCACCTTTGCCGGAGCCTACAGCAATCGTGTTACGCACACCTGGGATGCCCTGCCGCTCTGTCATCGTGCCTTTCATCACACGGGAAGTGACTTCGGCTGTGACGGCACGCACGCCGGGCAGGGCGCTGACGACGCTCTCTGACTGCTGCTGGAGCTGTTCTTTTACCGGGCAAGCGGGCGTGGTCAGCACGATAGTGAACTTGACATTATTTTGTTCGTCGATGTTGACGTTTTCGATCATTCCGAGCGTCACGAGGTCGCGTCCCAGGTCGGGGTCCTTTACTACGCTAAGGGCGCGTAGTACTTCTTCTTTTGTAACCGGCATTATTTTTAGTCCTTTTCTAGTGTAGTTACGTATAT
>JBBRVL010000199.1:0-7236 GCA_038246925.1 Chloroflexia bacterium | reverse complement strand
TGGGAGGGACTAGAAAAGAAGATGTATCAGGCGAGTTGCTAGATGCGCTCTTGCTGGGGAGATGTCGTAGAGCGAGGGGCCAACGTGCCGATGCGGCTGAGGATAACCGCACCAAGTCCAATGCAGGCAGCAAAGTAAAGCAGAGGCAGCATGAGCAGCGACACCCAACCGGGCAGGAGCGCCGCGGGCACTACCGTACAGATCAGGACGACCGGCATCCCAAGCAGCACCTGCAAGATCAAAGGCGCATTCATCTCAGAGTTGTGCTGGACCGAACTGTACATGTGACGCCCCATCCAGAGGCTGATTACTGTCAGCCCAAAGAGGAGTGCAAGCCCGGCGGCTATCATCACGACAGGCACCAGTACAGTACCCACGATTGTCACCACAAGGGCCAGGCTCACGAGAGCTACCACAGCAGGAAGAAGCAGCGCAGTTATCACTCCTACAATGAGGGATGGTCCAACCTCAGCCTGCAATGTATCGGCGGATATGCGAGTGCGAGCAGGTGCGATAGATACCAGCAGCACCGACAGGAGCATGAGCACCAGGCTAAATATCCCCCAGCTTAACATGCCTGCGAAGCGGCCCACGGAGTTACGCATCCAGGGTGTTGCATCAATATACCCCATATGAACGCCGCTGGAGGTTCCCCAGAGGGGGTTCTGCATATTAGAGACGGTCCCTCCGACAATAGCTCCCGGCGCTCGCGCAACATCGCCCATCAGCGCCACGATGTTACCGCCTACGTTGCTATTAGGACCGAGCACTACCTTGCCGCTCGTAACGGCCACGTCTCCCAGGACCTTGCCCTCGATGTCGGCGCTGCCGTTTACAACGGTGACATCCCCTCGCACCTCGCCCTGGAGCACCAGGTTGCCGTTGGTTACGCTCACATCGCCCTGCACTATCTCGCCCTCAGCGATGAGCATGTCGCTCCCTATAGCCACGCGCTCAGGCTCATCCTGAGCGGAAGCGGAGCGCGCTGAAGGTTGTGCCAACGCGAACAGCAAAGCCGCTACCGTCAGCACGAGAGCCTTCAAAATCCAGCTTATTCTGTTTCTCGTCAGATCAAATTTCATCACTACCCGATTTTCTAAGCTGCTGCTTCTGCATATCCAATATTGCCCGGTTGCTCGAATATCTTCCGGTGATAGCCGGTCACCACCTGCCAACCTACAAGCAAGAGTGTGCCCAGCAGGAGGCCGCCAATCGTCAGGCTCTCCGGCCCCATGCCGATAGGAAGGGAGCGTACCCATGTGCTCGCCGAATTGATGACGGTGCGCACCATCTCAACAAATCCACTGAACGGCTCGCCCACGCTCAAAGTATTCGACATGACCAGCGCCAACAGCAGCCCGACCGTACCAAGCAGGGAGAGGCCGACCGCCGCCGCCACACGCAGATAACCGGCCAGCGCGCGCTGCCATTGCTGAGGCTCATCGAGTGAATAGATCGGCAGACCAGGCAACACGCTTCTCGGTACAGGAGCGAGTATTGCGTCCGGGACCGCCAACACTATAGGGCGACTCACCTGGGAGATCGCCACCTGGGCCATCACCCTGGCGTGAAATCCCTCTGGAAGAGGCGGCGGTTTGCGCGTGGAAGCCCAGAGCAGGGCGTCAGCCTCACGCAAAGCCTCCCACACAGGCGCGCACTCGCCGCAGCCGACCACGTGCGCATTCAGGCTATCTTCCTCATCAGAGGGAAGCAGCCCATCGAGCTTGAGAGACATCATCTCTTCATATTCGGCCTTGCATACCATATCAATCCACCCCCTTCCTCTTTATTTATCTCGCAGCTTTTCGGCCAGCATCCGGCGGGCGCGGTGGAGCTGCGTCTTGACCGCGCTCTCCGTGAGGCCGGTCATGTTTGCAATCTCATCGTATGAGAGGTCATTATAATAACGTAATACAGTTACCGAGCGGTACTTTTCGGGCAGGGTATTCAGCAGGTTCCTTACCATATCGCTCTGCTCGCCCTGGAGCACTGTGTCTAGCGGCTCCGGGTCGTTGCTCGGCACATAAAGGGCTACGTCGTCGAGCGGCGCGCTGGGGCGTCGCCTTCGGAGCAGGTCGATACAGTGATGTGAAGCGATAGACAGCAGCCAGGTCGAGAAGCGTCGTTCCGGTTGGAAGCTGTGTAGCTGTTTCCACGCCCTGACGAAGACCTCTTGCGCCGCATCTTCCGCTTCGGTCGGATTACCCAACATGCGATATGCCATGTTGTAGACCGCCGTCTGGTAGCGGGTCACCAGGTCGCCAAACGCTGCCTGGTCGCCCCGTAGCGCTGCCTGAACAGAGATTCTATCCTGCTCAGCCGAGGTTAACGTAGTCTCTGCTTGCGCAGCCCGCTCCTCTACTGCTGTTCCGGCCAAGGAGGCAGCGCTTTCTTCCACATGGGTGATACGCGCCTGGGCAGACCTATCGGCATTTGAGTTCGGCATCGTGATGCCTAGCGGCGCGGAGAACGGCCACGCCCCGGTCCTCGCCTCGATGATCTTATTCAAACCGAGGTCGACAAACGATGAAGATAAAGTTGAAACCGAGGCTACTGCGCTTCTATTCACTGTGCATCTCCTGTAACTCCCTATATACGCGGGACACCCACGCGAAGTTGCACCCAAAAAGGCAGAAGCCAAGAGATATTATACGAAGGTGATGAGCAATGAGCAATGAGCAATGAGTGACCAGTGATGAGCGATGAGTTGGCCAAAGTCATTAGTCTTCGATATTCGCCTGCGGCTGTTGGGGAGCGCCGAACTCTTGCAATAGTGGCTTGAGGCGGGCGCACAGGTCGGGATCTGCTGCCTCCAGTTCGGCGATAAAAGATGCCGTCGCCACACCAAGAGCACGGCGCAGTTCCGCCTCATCGAGCGAGGAGACAAGCGCCTCTGCGAGCGGTCCAGTCACAGTGGCAGGGAGGCGATCAACGCCACGCGCGTAGGCGGTCTCCTCTCCCAGGCGCAGACACGCAAGTTCGACCGTGTGGTCCCGAAGGGCGCTGATCCAGTATTCGGCCCCCCACGGCTTACCGCGCTCTATATAGGATCGAGCGTGCAGGACATGGTGCCACCCCAGGCCAATAAGGTATCGTGCGGATGGTGGGGGCGCAGGTTCCTGTTGGCGAGTAGTTCCGAAGAGGGTACGGAAGCGCGGGCCACGAGCGCCGAATTCCTGTTGCGGCGTTACCGCAACGTCGATTTCGAGACCGCTCGGCAGTAGGAACACACGGTATATACTGGATCGGAAGGGCAGGTCCCAATAGTGAAGAACGCCTAATTCGCGGGTGAGCACCTCGGTCCAATCATTGAGAACGGCTTCGACGCTGACGCCGTCGGTAACCCCGAAGGCGACATCAATGTCGGACCTCTCATCCTCAGCACCAACCGCTGAGGAGCCGGTGAGCGCACCCGCTGTGACCCGTGGGTCGCTCCTCGCCAGGTCCAGGACGCGATTTCGTACATCGTCGCGTTGCTCCGTCGTAAACATACGTGCCTCCCATATTCTACTGCCGGTTTTCCTGACCCCGAACAGGATTTCGCTCAGTGTACCATTTTGAGATAGCATCCGATCAGGTCAACCACCTGCCAGGGCTGATGCAAAGTCCTGGGCCACGTACAAAGTTAGGGAGTGTCATTCTTCACTGCGTTCAGAATCAGTCCCCATACCTTTGCCCCCCCGTAGTGATTCTTCGCTACGCTCAGAATGACAAAGGTAAATGGGTCCTCATGCTAAAGCCTGAATCGACTTTGCATCAGCCCTGTCCCCAAGCCAAATTCACCTTGACGCTACGACAATCATTAGGTATAATGGGCTGTTGCCTTTCGGGGCAGCAGCTTAGAAAAGAATAGCCCTAGACAGCCGGCGCGTACCAACGCTTAAAACACCAGCCCGCCGAGGCAAACACAACGCTCCAGGCACGTTTCATCGTGCTCATGGGTGTTGCTCATGGAGATAACCATCCCCATGCCTCGGTCTAGATGTGAGGCACGGGGATTTTGATTCTACAGAGTAAGCGCAAGGCAAATATATACTTTTCCGGGGGGAGGTGAGAAACAAACGAATGCCAACAGCTAGAAAAAGAAGTACAGTCAAAGATCTGCAAAAGCTCTACACAAGCAGTAGCGTGCTTATCTTTACCGACTATCGCGGCCTGTCGGTTTCAGAGATCACAAGTCTCCGCAGGCAGCTACGCGACAAAGGTGTGGAGTACCATGTAACCAAGAACACGCTGAGCAGCTTGGCAGCTACGAAGGCGGGGATGGAAGCGATGGCTCCCATGCTCGATGGCCCGACCGCTATTGCTTTCGTCGGTGACGACATAGCAGGCGCGGCCAAAGTATTGAGTGACTTCGTGCGTACATCGAAGATACTCCAGATCAGGGGCGGTCTGGCCGGACGCACGGTGCTCAACGAGTACCAGGTGGGCGACCTGACAAAGATACTCTCCCGCGAGCAGTATATCGCCAAGATGCTTGGCTCGATGAATTCGCCGGTCAGCAACATGGTAAACGTCCTGAGCGGCACAATCCGCAGCTTCATGAACGTGATGCAGGCCCGCATAGACCAGATGAAAGAGCAGGCAGGTGATACGGGTGAGGCCGATGATACGGAAGCATTAACAGAAGCAGCCCCGGAGGCAACTTCCGCCGCAGGCACCGAACCGACACCTGTTGAAGCTTCTATAGACGATGCACCCACAGGTGAAGGGCCCGATGTGGCTACTTCCGCGACGGAAGCCGGACCGGGTACAGCCGACGCACCCGAAGGCGATGCCGCCCCAGCCGATATAGAAGGCGGGACAGGCGGAGACGCATCGACTGAGAGCGTAGAAGGCTAGACTACTCAACTTCCGCATGAGCGGAGAATACTCGACGTGTAGCGCCCCAGGCGCTTTTAGATAAATACTGATAAAGGAGATAGGCAAACATGGCAACAACACTTTCGCGCGAGGAGATACTCGACGCAATCAAGGGAATGACCGTGCTCGAGCTTTCACAGCTCGTGAAGGACATGGAAGAGACATTTGGCGTAACCGCCGCTGCCCCCATGATGATGGGTGGCATGATGCCCGGCATGATGGCCGGTGCCGCGGGTGGCGATGGCGCGGGTGCCGCTGACGTTGAAGAGGAGCAGACCGAGTTCGACGTAATCCTGACCGACTTCGGCCCCAACAAGATCCAGGTCATCAAGATCGTGCGCGAGCTGACCGGCCTGGGCCTCAAGGAAGCCAAGGACCTGGTCGAGGCCGCTCCCAAGGCGGTCAAGCAGGCCGTGACGAAGGACGAAGCAGAGTCGGCCAGGGCCAAGCTCGAAGAGCAGGGCGCAAAGGTCGAGATCAAATAGTTACTGGGGATCAGGGACCAGGGATCAGGGGTCGGCACACGATAATCTGATCCCCGACCCCTGACCCCTAACCCCTGACCCCCATGAAAGAACCCGACATCAAGCCCGGCGACCAGTTCCGGGAGAGGGTCTGGGCTTTCGTGAGATCAGTGCCGCCTGGCAGGGTAGTTACCTATGGCCAGGTGGCGGCTCTGCTTGGGGTGCCTTTCGCGGCCCGCGCTGTCGGCACCGTACTGAGCCATACACCAAGGGAAGCGGATGTACCCTGCCAGAGGGTAGTCAACCGCTGGGGAAGGCTCGCGCCGGTCTACGGCTGGGGCGGCGCACAACAGCACTGCATCGAGCTTGAGGCAGAAGGCGTCACCGTACGGCCCGGCATGACGGTTGACCTTGCTGCCTACCAGTGGTGGCCCGACCCAGGCCAGATGTAAGGTTGAAATGGCCCAGGCACTTTGGTATAATTATTCCGCTCGGGCGTGTAGCTCAGTTGGTTAGAGCGCAGTCCTGATAAGACTGAGGTCCCTGGTTCGAGACCAGGCTCGCCCACTATATCGGTCAGTTATGTGTATAAACAGCGCATAATTGGCCGATTGTGGTTTAATCAGAACGTAGGTGCTATATGGCTGAGATGCAACAGCGCATAATTGTCGAAAAGCCGAAAAGCAAGAGCCGAGAGCGCAGTACAGATAGTTATGCGCTGCTCATAGACAATTGACTCTGGTCGCTCGGAGCGACCAACCGCTCAACCCGTGACAAGGAGCCATAGTGGTGATGGGCAAAGGTCGTAAGCCAAGAATCTGCCCCTTCGGTAACAAGACCAACTCGACGCTCAAGAGCTACCTGTAGACGAGCAAGATAAACAGCGAGGAAATCATGATTTCAAGCCGAGGGGAGCTAAATGAACTCAGTGAGGCCCTATTACTGGAGAAGGTCTTGATCCCTTTGCTACGTAAGATGGGTTACAAAGACGTTTTCGAATGGCATGGCGGCTCAGGCGAACTTGGTAAAGATGTAGTTTGCTGGAAAGCAGGTGACTTCGGTGAGCGCGTAAACTTCGCTTTTGTCCTCAAGGCCAAAACTATATCAGGAAGAGCTGCTCCAAACAAGGGTTCTGGCGGCGAAGCTACAATACAGGTTCAACAGTGTCTAGGTGCCTCTTTCCAGGATCCCATAACAGGGGAGCAGCAAATGGTACACCGTTGCATATTAGTAAGCAGCGGGCGCATTCCAAAAGAAGCCGTTGCGGCAATTAGTGCGTCCCTTAAAGGCATTGGGCAGGCTCACAACGTAGAATACATTAACGGTGATAAGTTGTGGGATCTCGTCGAGCAACATTTCCCTGTACAGCCGGTATGGAAGAAGTTACAAGACATACAGGAAGAACTAGATAATGTCGATCCGCACTACCGGCCCACGATTCATGTCGGCGGTTCTGTTCCGTCGATTAGCTTGGAGGAGAAGTTCCTAGGGGCTGCACAAGAAAAGCCGCTAAAGCTCAGGGGAGTTTTTACGTTCCCTAATACCCCTGAAGGCGAAGCAACCAAGCAGGCCCTTGATCGACATATTGCGACAGGCTCTCCCGTAAGTATCCCATCCAAATATGTCGAGTCGTTTGAGTTCCCGGAATTGCTTAGAGAGCTTATGGGCGTGAGCAGTGACAGCGCTCCTACTGTCCAGCTCAGCGCAGCAGCCGACCCACGCCAGTTATTAGTTCGTTTAGAGTGTCGTTCTCACGAAAGTCGAAGTATCACCCTGCCCTATATCCACTTGAAAGTAATCCAAGCGGGCCAGGAAGAGGCCACCCTCGGGAATGACGCACAACCCATAGCGATCCGTGTGCGGCTTGTGCTGCGACCGGCCGGTAAGACTGCTGAGATTACATTCAGCT
>JBBRVL010000198.1:0-7256 GCA_038246925.1 Chloroflexia bacterium | reverse complement strand
GGCCATATTTCAACCGTTTGGCTCTGTGACTTGATGGAAAGACCTATCAAGTGCCTGTACCCAGATGAAGGCTCTGAAGCCACAGATCCTTCTCCAGTAGTTGACTTAGACCTTGAGCCATTTGCTATAGTAACCCTGCTGATTGAATTCAGTTAGCTCTGAGTACCTAGTAAACTCTATTGACATCCCTCGTTACCCGTGATAGGATGGTTTTACTCCGGCGCTGAACCTGCACAACTATTTCCTCCCTCGTCCTCGCTGTCTGAATCAAACGGCCGGCCCCGCATAGGTAAACGAGCCAGAAATCATGTACGCATATCATTCCCAGGCAATCGAGGAGCACGGCACCAGGCGACCGCCACAGCACAACACTCCCGACCCCAGGCACGATAGGAATATCCAGAGGAGCATATACGAGCGCTCCTCCTATTCAACGCGCCCGCAGGTCAGCCGCAAGCTAGACGGACGGGGCAATGCGCCTGCCCGTATCGCAATGTTGCAAATGATGCAACAGACCCAGGGCAACCGCGCCGTACAGCGCTTCATCCAGAGGGCTTCTTCAGGCCAGGGGCCTGCAATCGAAGGAGACATAGGCTCCCGAATCGAATCGAGGAGTGGCGGGGGAAGCAGCCTTGATTCTGGGGCACAGAGTAAGCTCGAATCGGGCCTCGGCGCCGACATGTCGGGCGTGAGGGTGCATACCGATGGCGAAGCGGATAGGCTCTCCAAGTCGGTAGGAGCGACAGCTTTCACCACCGGGCAGAATATCTTCTTCAGCAGTGGTGCCTACAATCCTGGCACACAGGACGGCATGAAATTGCTCGCCCACGAAGCGACACACACAGTACAGCAGTCGCAAGGGCCGGTGGCGGGCACGCCCCAGCCAGGCGGCATTTCCGTAAGCGACCCCTCAGATAGCTACGAGCAGGCAGCCGAGCAAACCGCCGAGCATGTAGTCTCAGCCCCGGAAGAGGAGGAGAGCAGCACGCCTGCACAGCGCAAGGAAGAGGCTGGTTCGGGAGTTACTACTTCTGTACAGCGCGCCCCCGAAGAGGCAAGCGACTCCCAGCAGCTATTACAAAATCCTCTCGTCGGCCTCACACGCGGCGACGGCCTCAACTTCGGCACAGAAGAGCGCAGGCAGCGGGTTATCATGCTGCAAGACAAGCTGAACGAGAAGCTACAGGTGAGCCTCAACCCCGATGGCAAGTTCGGGAAGGAAACGAGCAAGGCGCTCAAACAGTTCCAGAACAGCATCAACCTCCCCCAGCAAGAGACCGTTGACCAGTCTACCGGAGATGCGCTAATGGGCGGCAAAGACGTTGTTGGAGGCGGTGGCACCGGGAACACAGTGCCCCCCGGCGGCGCGACCACCAACATCACGATAGCAGGTGACAATTTCGTTATAGGCGGAGCGCAGCTCAAGAAAGCAGGCACGCAACTCCTGCGGGCGGGCATGTTCATCGCAAGTCGAGGCGACGAAAACAGCCGCTCGGCCTTCAATCCGCATCTCCTCAAGGCAGGGCAGGATATAGAGAAGACAGGCACCGAGATGGAGCAGGGGGGCCAGAACCTCAAGGCCGACGTGAACGGGTCGGGTATAGCCGCAGCCGCAATCAATATCAACACGGCAGGCACCAGCATGCACTCGTCGGGCAGGGACATTATGATGGCGGGCGCATTCCTACGGCAGCGAGGCGACCCAGGCAGCAGCGAGATACTCAATCATATGATCAAGGGGGGCACGGCAGCCGAAAAGACAGGCACCGAGTTGCAGAGCGCGGGCGTCAACATGCAGGAAAGCACCGCAGGCCCTCCGCCAGGCAGTGACCTCTCCAATCTCCTCTTCGGCCTGGTGCGTGGCGACGGCATCAAGTTCGGCTTCGACAAGAAGGTGAATGTCATGCTCCTACAGGCCAAGCTGAATGAGAAGCTGCAATCAAGTCTCGACCTTGACGGTAAGTTCGGTGGGAAGACGGGAGCGGCATTGATGGATTTCCAGGGTACGATGGGCGGCGCTCCTGTAGAGTTCGTCGATCGCCTAACCGCCGACTCTCTGGCCGATGTGAAGCCCAACCTCAATGGGGCTGAGGGGCTTGGTCTTGCGGGCGACAACCTGGTGGAATCATCAAAGAGCTTGACGACCCTCAGCGAGGAGGTAGCTCTCACCGGAGGCTTTATCAGGCAGGGCAACGACCCCGGCGACAAGGACGCATCGACCGAGACAGTCAAAGTAGCAGTCGAGATGTTCCCGGTAAGCGCGAACCTGGAAGGCGCGGGCTTGAGCTTCAAGGGCGGCACTCCACCGTCGCCGTAGCCTACGTAAGGGTTGTAGGGGCATGAGCGTAGCGGGGGGGGCGTGTGTCCGCCCTGTGTGCCTACCGACCGGCTATGTGGCTACCGGACAGGGCGGACACACGGGTCCGCCCCTACATTTTGTTTTCTCGACCCTTATCCTAAACTCTTACTAGCCTTACCCCATTTACCCGATGAAGATATTGCTCCTCGCAGCCGTCACGCTCGACGGTAAGATAGCTCGCAACACGCACCACTTCGTAGACTGGAGCTCACGGGAGGACAAAAAGCTCTTCTTCGCCACCTCCAAGCGCTCAGGCGTAATAATCGTGGGCAATAACACCTTCAAGACCCTGCCAGGCCCCCTCCCCGGCAGGCTTCACGTGGTGTTGACCACTAGCCTACATGACAAAGAGAACATACCTGGCTCGGTAGAGTACACTGATCGCACTCCCCCCGAAATCGTCACCGACCTCGAAGCGAGAGGCTACACCGAAGCGGTGCTCACAGGTGGCGCGCAAATCAACGCCCTCTTCCTTCAGCATGACCTCGTAGACGAAATCTGGCTCACCGTAGAGCCTCTAATCTTCGGCGCAGGCATAGATGTCTTCCGGGGCATGGAATTCGATTTGCGAGCAAGGCTGATTCATGTAGAGAAGTTGAACGAAGAGGGGACGCTGCATTTGAGATATAGTTTGCGTTAGCTGGTTTTCTGTAATGTGCATAACCTTATTGACAGTATGCAACAAATGTTCTAAAATTGTGAGGGATATGTGAACTCTCTATACTTGTGCTAATACGCGTCAAGACATAATGGGATGTTCAACTCAATTATTACGAGCGCTAGATGCCACCAAAGAAACACGCGACCATCTGGGTTGCACAGCCGCATACAATTGCTAAGATATCGATACTAAAATCCTATCTTAAGGCTTGGTTTCCCATGATGGGTCGCAGGCAAAACAACCGCCAGATACTCTATGTCGATGGTTTTGCAGGACCTGGCGAATACACAAACTATCCCTCTGGATCACCCATTGCGGCGCTTGAAGCAGCGAAGGCTGTACTAGAGAAGAGTGGGGCCAGCTGGGTAGCTGGTGATATACATTGTGTTTTTATAGAGCGTGATCGTAAAATTCTCGAACATCTTCAGACGAGAGTTGTTCCCTTCCAGGGCATACCCAAGCTACATATTCACTTATTGAACATGCCATTCGTAGATGGGTTGAATAAATTAAGGGGTCAGTTTCCGGAGCCATTCCAAGGTGGACAACCACTATTTGTCTTTATAGACCCATTTGGTGCAACTGAGGTACCCTTTCAGTCTGTTGCAGAGCTTCTTAGCAGCCCTCGTTCCGAAGTCCTAATTAATCTCGATGCAGATGGTATAGCCCGTATCTTTCAGGCTGGCGAAAGTGCCAAGCACGAGAAGCTATTGGACGAGAGCCTACCAGATAGAGCTTGGAGAGAAACGTTGTCCGCTGATCAACCATTTCAAGAACAATGTCGTCGAGTACTGGAGTTGTATCAAGCAGGTCTACGCAGTGTTTCAAATGTGAGGTATGTCTTTGCTTTTGAGATGCAGTCATCAGCAGGCGCAGTCAACTATTATTTAGTCTTTGCTAGCCAACATCACCGTGGATTGGAGAAAATGAAAGAAGCCATGAAATCAATGGATCAAAGTGGAGCATATCGCTTTTGTGATGCTAGAGTTGGGCAAACAACAATGTTCCGCTTCGACAATCCTGCCGACTTTAGTCCCCTCCTCTTCCAGCGCTTTGTAGGTAGAAAGACATCATACTCAGAAGTGCATGATTTCGCACTTAATGCAACGCCATTTACTAACCCCAAGGGTATGCTCAAGATCCTGGAGACAGAGAATAAGATCAGCGTAAAATCTATTGATATAAAGCGTCGTAAAGGGACTTTCAACGAAACGATGATTACATCCATCGAGTTCGTGAAAGGATAACGGCAATGGCGAAGAAAACAAATATTGAGTGGACTGAAATGACCTGGAACCCGGTGACAGGGTGCGATAAGGTCAGCACTGGCTGTAAACATTGCTATGCCGCGACAATGGCTGAACGACTCCACGCCATGGGGTCTCCACGCTATAGCAACGGATTCACATTAACTCTGCATGAGGATCTTGTGGACCTCCCAAGGAAATGGAAGCAGCCACGCATTATCTTCGTAAACTCTATGTCAGACCTTTTTCATAAAGATGTTCCTTTGGAGTTTATTCAACGTGTATTCCATACCATGAAGGAATGCCCACAGCACCAATTTCAAGTGCTAACCAAGAGAGCAGAGCGTTTGGTAGAAATTTGTAACGATCTCCAGTGGAGCGATAATGTTTGGATGGGAGTTAGTGTTGAAAATCAGCGCTACGCCTATAGATCGTCCCTCTTGAGCAAAGTTCCGGCACACATCAGATTTCTGTCAGTAGAACCGCTTGTTGGACCTATACAGCATTTGCCACTTGAGGGAATACACTGGGTTATTGTTGGTGGGGAGTCCGGTGCCGGGGCGCGACCTATGGACCCGTCGTGGGTTGATGAAATTCTGGCTCAGTGTCAGCATGCACATGTGCCCTTCTTCTTCAAACAATGGGGAGGAGTACAGAAGTACAAGACGGGACGTGAACTGCGTGGGAGGACATACAGTGAGATGCCTCAAAACGTCCATGCACCGCAAAAGCATGAGCTACAAAAGGCTTTTGCGTGATACCCTGAACTGTGTACCGCCTCCATGATTGAAATGACCATCCTGGAGATGCAGCAGAAGATGGCCTCCGGCGAGTTGACAGCAAGGTCGCTTACTGAGTCTTACCTCAAGCGTATCGCCGAGATAGATCATGCCGGCCCCACCCTGCGGTCTGTAATTGAGGTCAACCCCGATGCGCTTGAGATCGCCGACACGCTCGATGCTGAGCGGCGCGAATCCGGAGCGCGTGGCTCATTACACGGCATACCAATCCTGCTCAAAGATAACATCGACACAGCTGACCGCATGATGACGACGGCGGGTTCAGTGGCTCTCGCAGGTGCGCCGGTCCAGCGCGATGCCACCGTTGCGTCAAAGCTGCGCGCAGCCGGGGCAGTGATCCTGGGAAAGACCAATCTCAGCGAATGGGCCAACTTTCGCTCGACACACTCGGTGAGCGGCTGGAGCAGCCGGGGCGGCCAAACACGCAACCCCTACGCGCTCGACCGCAACCCATGCGGCTCAAGCTCCGGCTCGGCGGTAGCGGTTGCCGCCAACCTTTGCGCGGCTGCCGTTGGCACAGAGACCGACGGCTCAATCATATGCCCCTCACACATCAACGGCATCGTCGGGCTGAAACCTACTTTGGGCCTGGTAAGCAGGGCAGGCATTATCCCCATAGCCCACAGCCAGGATACCGCCGGGCCAATGGGCCGCACCGTGTCTGATGTGGCCGTGCTGCTGAGCGCCATGATCGGTCCCGACCCACGCGACCCGGTGACCGAAAGTGCAGAACAACCGCCTGCTGACTACACGCGGTTCCTGGCTGCGGACGGGCTGAAGGGGGCACGTCTGGGCGTGGCCCGTAACTTCTTCGGGTACAATCCACGCGGGGACCAGGTGATCGAGGAAGCAATTGCCGCGATGCGTGAGGCAGGGGCCGAGATAATCGACCCCGCATCGCTGGAGCTTCCTAAAGAGGCCGTCGATGGCGAGATGGAGGTCTTGCTGTACGAGTTCAAGGCAGACCTTAACGCATATTTGGCCGAGCGAGGACCTGACTCTCCCGTACACTCCCTGGCAGAGTTGATCGCCTTCAACGAGCAACATACGGACGAGGTGATGCCATACTTCGGGCAGGAACTAGTTATCATGGCGGAGGCCAAGGGACCATTGACCGAAGAAGCTTACCAGCAGGCGTTGGAGGCAAATCGTCGTTTCGCAGGCGAGGAGGGTATAGACGCGCTATTACGTGCCCATAACCTGGATGCCATCGTAGCCCCTTCCGGCGGGCCGGCCTGGCTGATAGATTACGTCAATGGCGACCACCACGGAGGCAGCAGTTCGTCACCGGCTGCGATGGCAGGCTATCCCAATATTACAGTGCCTGCTGGCTTTGTGTGGGGCCTGCCCGTCGGCATCAGCTTCTTTGCGGGTGCTTTCTCGGAGCCTGCCTTGATACGGCTGGCCTATGCCTTTGAACAAATAACCCAGGCTCGCCGCCCGCCCCAATTCCGCGCAACGATGAATCCGGCGGACATCCATTCCTGACCTACAGACTCAATGCGTTATGCGCACCGCATCCTGTCAAGATACCAAAAAGTCCTCAGCTTGGGGACTTTCGTGTGAATTCTATCTTAGTTTGCGTCTTCACGACTTAGTACACCTTTCAAAACCAGTAAGGAGCCGTAGGGGCGGACCCGTGTGTCCGCCCTGTTAGGGATGGTACATAGGCAAGGGCGGACCCGTGTGTCCGCCCTTACGATTGGCTACATAGCAGCAGTTTTGAAAGGCGTTCTTAGTTAGTCGAAGCGTAAGGTAAGAACAGAATTATCTGCCAGCCGTGATGTAATAACACGACCAGTGGCTCTGCATTCCGATGCTCCAGGCTTTGGCGGTGGCGAAGATTTGCGATTTAGGGTCCCATATACTCTCGCGTCGATAGGGGTTCCAACTGCCGCCCCAGGTCCCAGGAGCATACTGGAAAAGGCCGAGCCACCTTCCGCCCCCGCCTGATGCCCGCGCATTCCCACCCGACTCACACATCATCACGCTCCACATCTTGTCGGCGGTTTGCTTGTACGGGAACATAATGCGAGCCTCTTCCATCCACTGGCGGTACTGCCCCAGGGTAGAAGTGGTGCTGCTCCGCGTCGTGGCGGTGGGCGTGGCTTTAGGCTTCTCAGTCGGCTTAGGAGTGGCTGTTGCTACAGCGGTAGCGGTGGCGGCAGGCTTGGAAGCCACAACCGGCT
>JBBRVL010000197.1:0-7265 GCA_038246925.1 Chloroflexia bacterium | reverse complement strand
CGCGGACGCGGCCTCGTGCATCACAAACTGCTCGAAGACCCTATCACCCTCATCGTGCCGCTAAATCACCCGTGGAGCTGGCCCGCCGAGCTAAGCAAAGAAGCGGCGGTAGCAGAATCGCACTCTAATGGGACAGTCGGCGCCAACAAGGCCGACGAAGAAGGTTGGACCCCCGCCATCAGGCCGACAATGCTTAAAGACCAGCCGCTGGTCCTGGAGCACAGTATTGGCGAGAGCCACAGCGACGCTCGTCGTGCGTTGAACGACGCATTAGAGGAGCGGGGCATAACGACGAGAGACTTGCGCGTCGTGCTGGAGCTTCCAAGCCCAATGTCGGTGGCCTGTGCGGTGGCTGAGGGGTTAGGCGTGGGACTTGTGCCCCAGTCGATTGCCCTGCGCTTTGTAGGCCAGATCGTGCCGGTACGCATCGAAGGTTTCGCGCTCAACCAGCATGTCTACCTGATCCATGACCGCAAGGCGCTGCACAGCTCAGCCGTCGGCGCATGGTGGAAATTCATCAACAGCAAAGTCGGGCAGCGATCCTCACTAGACAGCGACGATAAAGAGGGAAGCCATAAGTCGGCGGACCCCAAATCGCAAGTATTGATCGAAGAACTACACGAGACACACCGCGTGCGAGATAAAGTCGGCGCGGAAGCGCAAAGATAGGGTGATTACGAATTAGCTATCAGCCGTCAGCTATCAGCCGTCAGCTACCAACTAAACCAAAAATAACTTTGCGATGAACGAAGTGAACTACTGCAACCTCTGCTTCCTTTGCGTTTCATAAAACAACAAAAATCTTGGCGAAATGAGCAGAGCGAACTATTGGCGCACTTGGCGCCTTGGCGGTATGAGCGCAGCGAACTATCGTAATTTGTAATTTGTAATTCGTAATTCGTAATTCGTAATTCGTAATTCAAGAGATGACCGACCACTTTTACCCATCGATGATAGACGCATCCGACATTCCGTGCGGGCAGGCGGGGCCGAACGTAAGTGATGTTGCCTGGCGACCCACGCCCTTCTATCTGGAGCGCTCGCGTCTTCGTGCCTTCATGGACAGGCTTGACATAGACCGCTTTGAAGAACTCCTCAACCGTGCCGCCTCATCCCCTGAGTGGTTCTGGCATCACGTAGTAGAAGACCTCAAGCTGGAGTTCTACACACCCTACCGGCAGATCATGGACACGAGCCGGGGGTGGGAGTGGACTACATGGTTCACAGGCTCCCAGTACAACTACGTACATGATGCGCTCGATAAGCGCGCATCATGTGAAGAGCGCGACCACCCCGTCATAATCTTCGAGGGGGAAGAAGGCACGACACGCACGCTCACCTATGGCGAGCTGCACGCAGAGGTCTGCCGCTTCGCTAATGGTCTGCGATCCCTGGGCATCGAGCCGGGCGACCGGGTTGGACTCTTTATGCCCTTCACGCCCGAAGTGGCGATAGCTATGCTGGCTTGTGGCAAGATAGGCGCGGTCTTCATCCCTATCTTTTCCGGTTATGCCGCTCCCTCGGTTGCCTCGCGCCTGAGCGATTGCGGGGCCAAAGTGCTGGTCACATCGGACGGCTTCTCACGTCGAGGCAAGCCGGTGGCTATGAAAGAGGTCGCCAACGAAGCAGCGTTGATGTCGCCTACTGTGGAGAAGGTAATCATCCACAGCAGGCTGGGGCATGAGCGTCAGCCTGAATTGCGTCAGCAAGAACCGGCAATCCCGATGCAGAAGGGGCGCGACATCCTGTGGGAAGACCTTGTGCGAGACCAATCACCCGAATGCGAGACCGTGCGAACCGACGCCGAGCAGCTTTACATGATAATCTACACGTCGGGCACCACGGGCAAGCCGAAGGGCGCGCAGCATGTCCACTGCGGCTTTCCGATCAAGGGCGCGCAGGACATGGCCCACTGCTTCGACGTCCAGCCGGGCGATATCCTCTTCTGGTACACAGACATAGGGTGGATGATGGGGCCGTGGGCGATCAGCGGCGCGCTCATGCTCGGCGCAACTCTGTTCATGTACGATGGCACTCCCGACTTTCCGGGGCCTGACCGCATCTGGGATATGATCGAGCGGCATCGAATTACGCATCTAGGCATCTCACCTACAGCGATTCGCGCACTCATGGCGAACGGCGACGAGTGGGTCGAAAAGCACGATCTTTCATCGCTGATGTTCCTCGGCTCGACGGGTGAGCCGTGGAATCCTGACCCCTGGCGCTGGTACTTCGAGAAGGTCGGCGGCGGACGCTGTCCCGTGATAAATTACTCAGGCGGCACCGAGATTTCGGGCGGCATACTCTGCTGCAACCCTCTCCTGCCTATCAAGCCTGCATCGTTCAACGCGCCCGTCCCTGGAATGGCTGTAGACGTGGTCAACGAGCGTGGGGAGCCTGTACGCGGCGAGGTCGGAGAACTGGCGATACGCGGCCCGTGGCCCGGCATGACGCGAGGCTTCTGGGGCGACCAACAACGCTACATCGACACCTATTTCTCGCGCGTCGACGGTATATGGGTACATGGCGACTGGGCGCAGGTGGATAAGGATGGCTACTGGTATATCCTGGGGCGTTCGGACGACACTATCAAGGTCGCGGGCAAGCGCCTCGGCCCGGCAGAGGTCGAATCGGCGGCGGTCAGCCATGCCGCAGTCAAAGAAGCAGCTGCGATAGGCGTACCCGACGAGTTGAAGGGCGAGGTTGTGGTGGTCTTCGCGGTCTTGAGGCAAGGTATAGAACCGACAGATAGTCTGCGCGAGGAGGTAGTCAAGGCAATCGTCGGCCAGCTTGGGAAGAGCCTGGCTCCCAAGAAGGTGCTGTTCGTCAACGACTTGCCTAAGACCCGCAACGCCAAGATTATGCGCCGTGTGATCCGTGCCCGCTACCTGGGCGAGCCTCTGGGCGACGTATCATCACTGGAAAACCAGGCCGCGGTTGACGAGATAGGCGCGGCCCGGTAAGGCAGAAACGAGCAGTCTTGCCTCCCATACAGACCGAGCGCCTGACGCTCATTCCTTTTACGCTTGAGTTCGCAGAAGCCACTCTGAACGACAGGGACAAGCTCCCTAAGCTCCTGGGCCTGCACATACCCAACAACTGGCCCAACCCTGATTACGCCGAGATCATGCCGATGATCGTGGAAGGGCGCAGAAAAGACCCATCCGGCGCGGAGTGGGTCAGACTCATAGCCCACACGGCGGACCGGACCGTCATAGGAGATATAGGCTTCATTGAGCCGCCTGATGAGGGCGGTAATGTAGAGTTCGGCTACAGCATTGTGCCTGAATATCGGGGCAAAGGCTACGCGACCGAGGCGGCCACGGTTATGATAGAGTGGGCTTTCAAGCAGCCTGGGGTGCGGCGGGTGATAGCAAGTTGTCTCAACGACAACTATGCGTCAATTCGCGTGCTGGAGAAAGCCGGGATGCGGCAGATAGAGCCGGAAGACGATCTACTCCGGTGGGAGCGTTTGAAGACGAACAGCAATGACTAGAAGTTACCTCAAAATAGGCAAGCCCAGAGGGAGGCGAACCCACCATCCTTTGTCATTCTGAACGAAGTGAAGAATCCGTACGTGGGAGTCAGTGCTAAAGAAACGGATTCTTCACTTCGTTCAGAATGACAAATCGAAGTTTTATCTTTTCCTCTTACTGAACACCCTTTTGAGATCGGTTTTATTATCTACCAGGCAGGAGTAATATGCGCTTACTGACATTTCGTGCCTCGGACGGACGGCCCCATCTGGGAGTGCTCCAGGGAGAGCGCGTTGTCGACATTTCGGCGTGGCTCACGCGAGAGACTACGCTGATCGACATCGGGATGACGGAGCTTATCGCTATGGGCAACGCCGGCCTGGAGCACATTCAGGCAGCCCTCTACGCGGCAGAGGAGGGCGATTCTATGTTGCCGCTAGAAGGGTTGAAGCTCCTCGCGCCCATACCTCGCCCGCGCAAGAATGTGATTTGCTTGGGCCGCAACTATGCCGAACACGCAGCCGAATCGGCAGGCGCGTTTGGGCAAGCCATACCCGCCGAAGCGCCCGCGCACCCCGCCGTCTTCACAAAGGCTGTCACCTCGGTGATCGGCCCGTATGACGACATACCTTACGATGCAAGCGTGAGCACAGAAATAGACTGGGAGTCGGAGCTGGCAATCGTGGTGGGGCGCACCGGCAAGCAGATAAAGCGCGGGAATGCCTTCGATTACATCTTCGGGTACATGGCGCTGAACGACATCTCAGCCCGTGATATACAAAGAAGGCACGGCAACCAGTTCTTCATGGGGAAGAGCCTCGATGGTAGCTGTCCTACCGGCCCCTGGATCGTGACGGCGGACGAGATTGAAGACCCCAACAACCTCGAATTGTACGCGCTCGTGAACGGAGTAGAGAAGCAGCGAGACAATACCCGCGCCATGATCTGGGATGTGCCTTCTATTATAGAGGTTGTCTCGCTTGGGATGACCATCGAGCCGGGCGACATCATAGCGACAGGCACGCCCGCCGGGGTCGGCTTCGCCCGCAAGCCGCCGGAGTTCCTCAAGCCAGGTGATATAGTAGAGTGCGGGGTCGAGAAGATAGGGGCGATACGGAACCGCGTGCGCGAGGTATAATCCTACACCTATAGAGTCAACAGCCAACTCTATCTAATATGAATGAGAAAGAAACCCACCATGCCTATAGAAAAGAGTGTATTCCTGCGAGTAATGGGTTCGTTCGCCGGTGGAGTTACTATCGTTACCGTCAAAGGCAAGGACGGCCAACCGAGAGGATTCACGGCGAGCGCGGTAACATCCCTCTCCCTTGAGCCTCGAATGCTGCTGGTGTGCGTCAGCGAGCGCTCAACCACCCTGGACATCATCAAAGAGGTAGGCAGTTTCGCGGTCAACATCCTGGCCGCGAGCCAGCAAGAGGTCGCCCAACAGTTTTCTACGCTCCAGGAAAATAAGTTCAGCGGCATGCGTTGGCGCGCCGGTGCAGAGACAGGCGCGCCCGTGCTGGATGGCTCGCTCGCTTACGCCGAGTGCCGCCTGCGAGACACCTGCAAAGGGGGGGACCACGAAATCTTGATGGGCGAGATAGTGGCGGGCGACTCCCACGAAGCCGAACCTCTGCTTTACTTCAGAGGTCGCTACGGGCGCTACGAGGCGGTCATCGCGCCCGTCGTCCACCCGGCTGACATCTGGGAGATATGGTAACGGCTTGCCTGCGTGATTTTACAAAGATTTTACAGAGGTCTAACACATACTGCGGACTCTGGCGGTATAATAAGGACGGTGGCACCTCAGCTACCGTATCACGCAGCCCGCTTTCGCGGAATGCCAACAAACAGTATCACGAATGGAGGCTAAGACAAGCACTATGAAGCAAAATAAACTCTTGCTAAGCACAGGCATACTGACAGCCGCGCTGGCAATCGGCCTTTTCGGCGGAGTAGCGAGCGCACAAACGCCCCCGGCAAGTCCAGACACTCCCCGCCCGATCAGGCTCCTGGGCCGGGTGGATGTGGTCACCGCCAATGCTATTACCCTGACTACACGCCAGGGGCAGGCTACTGCTAACGTCGGGCCAAACACCTGGATAATTGTCAGGCAGACCGGCGGTAGATGTGTCGAGGGTACCCTACGAGATATTCAGACCACCAAACCGGCGGCAGTCGCTGGCATGACTACTGCCGAGCGCGGAGTCGTGAACGCTCGTGTAGTCACACAGGGCGGCTGCGCGGTACCGGCCCAGAGGTCCAATGCTGGCGCTGAAAAGGGACGGGCTGGCGAGCGCCTGGGTGCTGAAGGCAGCATCAAGGCCATAAACGGCAGCACGCTGACGCTGGCCACCGACCGGGGGCCTGAAGTCACCGTCAGTACAACAACCGACACCGTCGTGCTCAACAGCGGGTTCAAGAGTGTTAGCTCACTAAAAGTTGGGGATAGGATAGACGTGCTGGGAGGGCCAGCCAAGCCTGCCGACAAATCGACCACCAGCGCACGCACTCTCAACGCCTGGGGTATCCGCGTAATCGCTCCCGGCAACGGCATAGTAACAGGTCATGTCCAGAGCGTAAACGGCAACACTGTCACCCTGCGCACCCCGGCCAATCGTGCGGGAATAACGGTCACGCTCGACAGCAGCACAGCCTACAAGAGCCTGGCAAGGGCCGACGGTAAGGCCGCGCTCACCAACGTCACCCAGGCTGATGTGAAGGTCGGAGCCAACCTGATAGTAGAGGGCATCGCCAGCGGCGACGGCAAGACGATCACCGCGAAGGCTGTTATCCTGCTCCCCAACGCGAAGCCAACGAGACCAGCCAAGCCATAACTTTCAAAGGAAATGCTGCTCGTTATGGGCAGCATAAAAAGCCCTCAGGCATCAACTCCTGAGGGTCTTTTATCGTCCTTCCATCTAAGATCGACCAGAGTGTTTAGCTCGATGGCGTATTCGAGGGTATCTCCTTGGTGATCAGTTCGATGAAGCCGTTTACTACCATTCTTGCTGTAGGCAAGAGAAGCAAAAAGGTTGACACTAGAATATGGTCATGCTATTGTAGACCTGTATATTTACGGGTCTTCTTCATAACCATCTATAAGTAGTCGAGGAGACACAGGTGGCATCACTTGCACTCTTTCCCAAAGAGAAGATCGTTGGCGCCTTTCGTGGGTTCCAAGAAGGCGGACTTGAGTTCCATGCCGACTTGGCTCTGCCCTACCGTAGCGAGTTTCAACGCATACCCATGCATGGGCAATTCCTCTTGGTACAGCTAGAGACACCTGACGAGGCGGTTCTTGGTCGCATCGCCGCTTTCTCCTCCGAAGGCAAACTCTCATATGGTATAGGCGAGGAATTTAACCTACGTGCTGTACGTGAAGATCGGCCCGTTCCAGAGGATTTACGAGAGCAATACCTAAAGTACCGTGTCAACATAAGAGTGCTTGGCGTACTCCGGCAATCAGGGAACAGGCTCATCTTTGTCCCTTCCCAACGGCGGTTGCCCCATGTTGGCAGCCCAGTCGCCTTTCCATCAGACGCTGTCCTTCAGGAAATCGCAGGCCATAATATACCAGGCACGGAAATCGGCCATCTAGCTTTCGGGGAATATGTTTACGCTCAGGGCAGCAAACATCTGACATCTGAAGAGTGGATGCAAGTTCGTGGACCGGAAGTGCTTGCCCGATTTTCAGTAACGAGTTTGGTGTCTCGACGCTCCTTCATTTTTGCGCGCGCAGGCTTCGGCAAATCAAATCTAAACAAGCTTTTGTTTAGCCGCCTG
>JBBRVL010000196.1:0-7266 GCA_038246925.1 Chloroflexia bacterium | reverse complement strand
GTCTTGGTCGGGGCTACCCTTGTGTGCGCCTTGTCAGGGACTTGTCGGGGGTCGGGCTAACACCAGGTGCGCCCCTACAAGCTCTAGGCCATAAGTGTGAATTAATATGCTAGCCTTGCCCTGCTCGTTTGTCCAGGTGCTTAGAGTTATTTGATTGTTTATACTTAAGCAAAGACTAAGAAGCTCATAGTAAGATTACATATAATATAAGGGGCATTTGCAATGATGGATTTTGGCGGAGGCGGCTGGTGGTCGTACATCAGGCACGACCCGGCGCGGGACAAACCGACAGTCAGTCGTGCGCTGCTCAGGAGAGTGGCTATCTATGCGCGTCCGTACAAGGGGCGTATCGCGTTCATGCTGGTGACTATCATCGGCATTTCGCTCCTCTCAATCATACCGCCTCTGCTCTACCGCACCCTTATTGACGTAATTATCCCTAACAAGGATTTGGCATCGCTTAACTGGCTGGTGCTTGGCATGGTGGCAGTGCCGCTATTCTCAGGCCTGTTGGGGGTGTTGCAGCGCTACTTTAGCTCGCAGATAGGCGAGGGGGTGATATTCGACCTGCGGTGCGCGCTCTTCCGCCATTTGCAAAGTATGTCGCTCCGATTCTTCACGAACACTCGCACGGGCGAGCTTATGTCGCGCCTGAATAACGACGTGGTCGGTTCGCAGCGGGCGATCTCAGGCACCATAGTTGACATCATCTCGAATGCGGTTACGCTGGTATTTACGCTTGGGATAATGCTGTCGCTGCAATGGCAGCTTACTCTGCTATCTATCGTGATTTTGCCTGTGTTCATTATTGCTTCACGGCGAGTGGGTGCGCTACTGCGTGACGTGGTTCGCAAGCAGTTGACGCTCAATGCCGAGATGAATGCGATGATGAACGAGACCCTGAATGTGAGCGGCGCGCTTCTGGTGAAGATATTCGGCAGGGCACAGGACGAGAACGAGCGCTTCGCCGACCGTGCCTCAAAGGTGCGCGATACGGGCATCCGGCAGGCGCTGATCGGGCGTTGGTTCTTCCTCGGCCTGGGGCTGGCGGGTTCGCTTGGGATGGCGCTTGTGGCGTGGGTCGGGGCCAACCTGGTAATAAGCGGCAGCGGCTTTACGGTTGGAACGATAGTAGCCTTCATTTCGTACCTGGGGCAATTGTATGGACCTCTTGGCTCACTGAGTAATGCGCGGGTCGAGTTCGTTACATCGATGGTCAGTTTCGAGCGGGTGTTCGAGGTGCTCGATCTTGAGAGGGAGATACACGAACAGCCTGATGCTAAGAAGCTCACTACTGTTAGCGGACGGGTGGAGTTCGATGGAGTGTCGTTCAGCTACGTCGTGGGTGAGGGATTGCCGGGGCAAGGGGGGATACTCTCTGAGGTAGAAAGGTGGGGCCAGGCACCCGTTGCGACTATGAGCCTGACGGAGCGTAAGAAAGCGCCCTCGGAGAAGAATGTTAGTGCCAATGGAAGCACATCCACCGTCGACGGCGACGCGGAGGTTGTGTCTGATGGTCCGCCTGAGGTCCGTTATGCGCTACGTGATGTCAGCTTCTCAGTTGAGCCGGGTCAGCTTGCGGCGCTGGTTGGGCCATCGGGCGCAGGTAAGACCACTATCACCTATCTGCTGCCGAGGCTGTATGATCCGACCGAAGGTAGAATCTCTATTGACGGCACCGATATACGTGAGGCGACCCTTGATTCGCTTGCGGAGCAGATAGGCATGGTCACGCAGGAGACGTATCTCTTCCACGATACAATCCGCGCCAACCTTCTGTATGCACGGCCTGATGCTACGGACCGGCAGATGATCGATGCCGCCAGGGCTGCAAATATCCACGATTTTATCGCCTCGATGCCGGACGGGTACGACACCATCGTGGGCGAGCGTGGCTACAGGCTCTCCGGTGGTGAGAAACAGCGTATAGCCATAGCGCGAGTGCTGCTGAAAGACCCCCGTATCCTGGTGCTGGACGAAGCTACGTCATCGCTCGACTCGCAGTCGGAGGCCCTTATACAGGCGGCGCTGGAGAGGCTGATGGTCGGACGTACCTCTATCGTGATTGCCCACAGGCTGTCTACGGTGCTGGCCGCCGATGTTATCCTGGTGATGGACAAAGGTCGGCTGGTGGAACGGGGCACACACGCCGAGTTGTTGCAGCAGGATGGCCTTTACGCCGAGCTTTATAGGACGCAGTTCCGTAACACGGAGAAGGCTCAGGCGATTCCGGCAGGTATTTAGGAGTTGCCTGCGATGATACTCCCGACGACCGATTGACCTGGGCGAATTTGTCCTTTATCTTTGGTTCGTAACTTTATAATGGAACACCTATGAGTAGAACCTTACTTAGCATCATAAGCACCGCTTCCAGCCAGCAGCCTTCTGACCAAGAGGAGAAGAGGCGCGGCTAGTTCTGTCTGCACGTAAGATTAAGTAAAAAGACCCGCCCGACCTCTCGCGTCCGGCGGGTCTTTTTGTGCGGACCGGGAGAAAGTGAGGAGTGATGGAGGACAACCTGTTGCTTTCCGGTCTTTTGATCGGGTTTGGAATTGCGGCTCCGGTAGGGCCTATTGGAGTGCTTTGTATCAAGCGGACGCTCAATGAAGGTCGGCTTGTGGGGTTGGCAACCGGTCTGGGTGCGGCCACGGCAGATGCGCTTTATGGACTGGTCGCCGGACTTGGGCTTACATCTATATCGTCCCTACTTGTAGAGCAGCAAGGTTGGTTACGGTTCTTTGGAGGTTTATTCTTGCTATATCTGGGCATCAGGACCTTTGCTTCGCGCCCACCTGATGCGGCTACTCCTGCCAAGCTGCGGTCACTTCCCTGGGTATACGCGTCTACCTTCCTGCTGACGATTAGCAACCCCATGACTATACTCTCATTCGTCGAGGTGTTCGCAGGCTTGGGTGTAGTGGTAGGAGGAAGTTATGCCTCTGTTGCGCTGCTGGTGCTGGCGGTATTCGCGGGGTCGGCGGCCTGGTGGTTGCTGCTTGTTGGTGTGGTTGGGTGGCTGCGCATGAGGTTGTCAGTAGATCTATTGAGGTGGGTAACCAGGCTATCAGGCGTACTGATAGCTGGCTTTGGGTTGTTGGCTCTCCTCAGCCTCCTTGCATGATAAAGCGCCCTGTGCCAAATAAGAATGCGCTGGCTCGACAATTGCAAGAATCCTATTTGGAGCGTCTAACAAAACCCACTTGGTCCATTATGAAATGGTACGAGGTCTACAAGATGACGATACGACGCATCCCAGCAGAACGAGCGAATAGGGTAAGAGACACTCACATATTCCTGCGAAGCAGAACAATATTGGAGGGAGAGTTATCAACTGGATGGCTCTATAAGGTGGAGAAGGCTTACTACACGCATCGCTTAATTTTCTACAATGTCTATGTAACGTACAAACGAGGGGGCAAGACATGGGCTGTAAGTCGCTCGTTTAAGACCCTAGACGTAGCGAAAGCTAATATTCCAGAGGTTCAGCAAGAGGCTCGAAAATATTATGCCTATTACATTAAGGATGCTTAGGATTCCTTTTTCTCATAGGGTTTGTTAGACGTTCTTAATACAGTAGGAGAAATAAATATGCCCAACAGATTGGCTGGAGAGACCAGCCCATACTTATTGCAACACGCTAACAACCCGGTCGATTGGTACCCGTGGGGACCGGAAGCGATACAGAAGGCTAAGGACGAGGACAAACCTATCTTACTGAGCATAGGCTATTCGGCCTGCCACTGGTGTCATGTCATGGAGCACGAATCGTTCGAGAACGAGCGGATTGCAGGCATCATGAATGAGAACTTCGTCAACATCAAGGTGGATAGGGAAGAGCGGCCCGACCTCGATTCGATCTATATGGAGGCGGTACAGGCGATGACCGGGCACGGCGGGTGGCCGATGACGATGTTCCTCACGCCGACGGGAGAGCCTTTCTTTGGAGGCACCTACTTTCCTCCCGACAACAGCCGTGGGATGATGGGATTCCCGCAGGTGCTCATGGGTGTGTCCCAGGCTTATAGAGAAGAGCGTGAGAAGGTGCTCCAGAGCGCGCAGGAGATGCGCAACTTGCTCCAGGCGAGCAGCGCCATCCGACCCTCGTATAGGGAGCCGGACCAGAGCATACTCGACGAAGCCGTGCGTGTACTCACCCAACAGTTCGACCGCGTCAACGGTGGTACGGAGGGCGCTCCCAAGTTCCCCCAGTCTATGAACCTCGATTTTATGCTGAGGTCGTACAAGCGCACGGGCGACACCGATTTGCTGGGTCTCGTAGAGTTAACACTTGAGAAGATGGCGCATGGGGGCATATACGACCAGGTTGGAGGTGGTTTCGCCCGCTATTCGGTAGATGATGTATGGCTGGTGCCCCACTTCGAGAAGATGCTGTACGATAACGCCCAGCTTGCTCGTGTCTATCTGGCTGCTTACCAGGTGACAGGAAAGGCTCTCTACCGCCGTATCGCGGAAGAGACGCTCGACTATGTGACGCGGGAGATGACGGCACCAGAGGGCGGCTTCTATTCGACGCAGGACGCCGACAGTGAGGGTGAGGAGGGCAAGTTTTACGTATGGTCGCCGGATGAAATATCCTCGATCCTGGGGCCGGAAGACGGAAAGCTGTTTAACTTGCTCTACGATGTTACCCAGAGAGGGAACTTTGAGGGGCACAATATTCTCCACCTGCCGAGGTCTATAGAGACGGTGGCAGGTGCGACGGGGGTCGCGGCAGAGCGATTGGAGGAGATTGCTCGGCGTGGACGGGAGAAGCTTTACGAGGCCAGGAGCAAGAGAATATGGCCTGGACGCGACGAGAAGGTACTTGTCGGTTGGAATGGGCTGATGCTCAGGGCGTTTGCTGAAGCAGCCAGCATACTTGATCGGGAGGATTACCGGGAAACCGCCCGCTGTAACGCGGGGTTTATCCTGTCCACCCTTGCGCAGCCGGGGCGGGAAGGTGAGGGCGATGGGGAAATCAGGCTCTTCCGCACGTATAAGGATGGCAAGGCGCACATAGATGCGTTCGCAGAGGACTATGCCTTCTATGCGGACGGCCTGATCTCGCTCTATGAAACAACATTCGACCCAAAATGGCTGGTATCAGCGCGTGGCCTGATGACGACCTTAGTGGGGCACTTCTGGGATGAGAAGGGTGGGTTTTTCTCGACGGCAGACTTCCATGAGAGCCTGGTGGCGCGTCCTAAAGACCTGTACGATAATGCCATCCCATCGGCTAACTCGGTGGCCGCCGAAGCGCTATTGAGGCTGTACTTGCTTACCGGGGAGCCTGACTACGAGAAGTACGCATTGGAGGCAATGAGACCCCTGCTCGATGTGATAGGCAAAGCGCCTTCTGCTTTCGGGCGGCTGCTCTGCGCTCTTGACTTCTATCTGAGCGCGCCGTCCGAGGTCGCGCTGGTTGGACGGTTGCAGTCACAGGGGATGAAGGAGATGGTGCGTGCTGTGTGGGGCGTGTATGTGCCTAACAAGGTGGTTGCTGCGCGGGAGCCGGACGATGAGGAGGCTGCCCGGCTTGTGCCCCTGCTCGTGGATAGGCCGCAGGTAGGCGATAAGGCGACGGCATATATATGCCGGAATTATGTGTGCGAAGCCCCGACTACCGATCCGGCTGAGGTGAAGCGGCTGCTTGTGGGGGGAGGGTCTGTTGCTAGTATTTAGGGAAGGGATTATTTAGAGGAAATTTCAAACAGACAAAAGGAACGTAGGGGCATGAGCGTAGCGGGGGCGTGTGTCCGCCCTGTTAGGAAGCGTACCCAGGCAAGGGCGGACCCGTGTGTCCGCCCCTACATCTGCCCTATTTCCATGCAGCCGGTGTAAACGTATTTAGGAGGCAGCCAGTTGTGCCAGGTCGTCACTGTCGAGGCGGTAGAGGTGCCAGTCGTGCAGGTGCTTCGCGCCGAGGCGCTTGTAGAAGTTGATTGCATGGGTGTTCCAGGTGAGAACTGCCCACTCATAGCGCCCGCAGCCGCGTTTGACGGCCTCCTGCGCGCAGTGCTTGAAGAGAGCATAGCCCACTTGCCTGCCTCGAAACTCTTCCAGTACGAACAGGTCTTCCAGGTAAAGGGAGGGCAGAGCGCGGAAGGTTGAGTAAGTCTCGAAGATGAATGCATAGCCGACGACCTTCCCTTCTACTTCAGCCAGGAAAATCTCGAAGCGGGGTCTGGGGCCAAAGGCATCTTCTATAAGCCTATTTTGCGCAGCTTCATCAGGTGGCGGGAGCTTTTCAAAGCGCGCAAGCTCGACCACCAAACTGAGTACTGCCCCCGCATCTTCGGGCCTGGCTTTTCTTATGTGTATTTCTTCCCTATCTTCTTCTCTCTTACTCAATTGCCTTCTCCTGGTTGATGAGGGTACTTGCGCGCTCCCGGCCTCTCGTTATCTGCCGGTTCGACGGACTCGGTGCGGATCTCGGGTGGAGTTTCTATTTCAAGGGTCACTTCCTGGGCCTCGTCAAGATCGCGCAAGTTGTCGTCAATTTCGCGTAGCAGAGTGCGCATCCCACCTTCGGATATTGCTCCGTCGTGGTGACGTTGATTGATTACTGTCCTCTCCAGTTGCAAGAGGCGTCGTCTGACTGAGCGAATGTGCTCCCGTCTTATGTCATCAGCTTCGAGGTGCAAACGCTGCATGGCCTCGTCGAGCGAACTTATCTGCACAGAATATGCCTGGCGAAGCTCGCCCGCCACGTCTGGGGCGGCTTGTCCGGCAGCGGCCATCCTGTTTAGCTCGGCGACGGCGGCGGAAGCCATCGCCTTGCGTACTCCGATCATCTCGAATTCGTCGTGGGTGTCTGCCGAAGTCTGCAAGAGGCCGAGCCTGCGCGCCAACGGTTCCATCGTCAGTCCCTGCACGAGGAGGGAGAAGAGTATTACGCCGAATGTCATTACCTGCAGGAGGTCGCGGTTGGGGAAAGGCTCTCCGGTTCCAAGAGTAAACGGCAGGCTGAGCGCCATGGCGAGGGCGACCGCTCCTCGCAATCCACCCCACACCAGGACCCCCTGCCACCTGTAAGGAAGTGGGCGGTGGATGTACCTGAGCAGCCAACTTGTGATCGTGACGACAACCGCACGCACGAGCAGAACCGAAGCGATAGCCAACAGCGTGGGCGCCCAGAACTGGCCTAGCTTTTCAATATTTAGCTCCAGCCCGATTAGCAGAAAGACGAGTGAGTTGGCTATGAAGCCGATGAACTCCCATGTGGAGGTGACTGCCAGCCTGGTGGTGGGTGACATAGCCGTGGCG
>JBBRVL010000195.1:0-7273 GCA_038246925.1 Chloroflexia bacterium | reverse complement strand
TATGCGAAAACGCCCTCTAGCTGCTTCGAGGTAGGGAGTAATCTGTTGCCTTCTGTAGTCCCGAAGAGCTGCGTCACGTGCTAGAACCCTTTGGGTTTCAAAAGTTCGTTTTACCAAATCTGCCGCTCCACGCTGACTGATGAAAACTCCAAGGAGAGTGAACACCCCAGCGATGATCGCAGCACCGAATATTTGTAAAAGGGTTTCCCACGTCATGTCTGTCATTATCCTCCAAAATTCCCACGAAGTACAATTGTAGTCCAGTGCCCCCACCCTTGAGCGCGTGAAAAGGCGCGCTGGCCGCCATGTCGCACGGCTCCAGACTGGCATAGTCTACCAGAGCCAGGAGGCCGCGCTTTCACATTGTAGCCCGCTTTTTCACTAATGCGTTCAAGGGCAAGTGCGCCCAGCACGCAGGACGCAAGACGAGTGGCGGCTTGTAGCGGTATCGCCATGCAGCGATGAGACTGAAGTCGGGCGCTGCCCGACGCTCGGCACTCTCCACCTGGCGATTGATGTGTCCAGCGCTTAAAGTATGGTGATATCAATGCTTGTTCCGTTCCAGGCCGTCTATTGTTTCACCAGCGGCGATTATCATCTCGCCTGCCCGGCCGGAGCGTAGCGCACCCCCACCAATGCCCCGCTCATCCACCTCGACGAGGATAGTACTGCCGTCTTCCATTGGGAACTCGACTAGCCTCTTCATAACCCGCAATCCTTGTCCATATGCTTCAACAAGTTGAACAAGACACCACCTATTAAGGGGCGCGACGCAAAAAGGTGAATTGGTGAGGCCAGTATACTGCCAGGGAACTAGGGTGTCAATAAGCTCCTCGTGCGTTCCTGGTTGGAAGTGTCAGAACTGACGACATACAGACTTCCCTGTGAGGCTGAGACATTCTCAGCCATCCTAACAGCCAGCACCCTATACACTCCCAGAACACAGCGGATGGAACTGGTGCAAACATGCGTATTTGAGATATAGAGTGGATGACCGTAGTCACCTATGGACGACCGCCTCTCCGACTCTGGATCAGTAAGTTGAGGTTCGAATCCTTGCGCACCAGCCAATAAAATAGATACAAATTAGGCCCAAATGTTCTATTACCTGAGCCTTTTCCTTTTGGGTGGAAACTTTTCCGGCAATCTTTCGCAAGAAACCATCCGGTTGTATGCACTCGTCCCGTCAAATAAAATTCCTATACGCTCGGCGGCCTGCTGCTTTGTCGAATCGTATAGGTGGGCCGTATAAGTCGACTTTAATCCCTCTCCTGGCATGATTGGGTAGTATGCTCTGCTTATGAACACTGACTGAGAAGCCTACTCGGCTTCTTTTGGTTACAAGCTATTCGCGATGGACCTCTTGTGTGAGTATAGGGCGGCATGGTAATCTGACTATCAGCACGAAATTACCCTGGCTGTGAGGGGCTTACATCTCAATGACAACATTGGCCCAACAAGTAGTTCTCAAAGAAGGCCCTGTTTTCTTGCTCAGTCATGAGAATGGAGACATATTCGGTAATACAGGGTTGGGGCTATATTATAAGGATACGCGTTATCTGTCGCTCTTTTCTCTACAGATAAATGAGTGGACACCACCCCTTCTTAACTTTTCAGGTTACCGCAACTTCATGGGGACCTTTCAGTATGCCAATGACATCATGCGATTGCAATCGGCAGAAACTCGACCCGAGCTCCTTTTACTTCCCCAGACCCTCGGCATACGTCGCAGCCGTTTCATAAGCCAGGGTCTTCACGAGCGCATTGAGCTTGCGAACTATAATCGCTTTCCCGTTCCTATCTCTCTGACTCTCTTATTCGGCTCCGACTTTCGTGACATATTTGACGTGCGAGGTTTCCCCCGAGACAAATGGGGTGAACTCCTGCCTCCACGCATTGAGGGTTCTAAACTGCTGCTGCCCTATAAAGCGCTGGACGGCGTAGACCGTAGCACAGAGGTCATATTCGACCTGCCGCCGGATGCCGCTGATGTGGAGATGCGCGAATCGACCATCCCTACAGTAGAGCCTGGTATCATGGTGCCGGATGTAGGGGCGCCATCTTATCACATCAATATGGAGGTCCCGGTTGCTACCCTCACCTGGAACTTCACCCTGGAGCCTCATGTATCGCGGGGGCCCACCTCGCTCTCGTTTCATGTGATGCCTCGAAGTGGCGATGAAGAGGACGAGCCTCTCGGCTTTGCCGAGGAAGATAGCGATAGCAATCCAAAATCGGGGCGCCCTCTGGGCCACCAAAATCCAAAATCCAACTCCCGGTTCGATAAGGCTGTCCATTATATGCGCGACAGCTACCGCAAGTGGGACATGGAGAGTACCCTATTCACTACAGACAATGAGGACTTCAACGTTCTCCTAAAACGTAGCAAATACGATCTGCGCGTATTGGTCGAGCCCGTCTCCTTCGCCGGGGGGGACAGCACAAACAATCCAAAATCGGGGCGCCCTCTGGGCCACCAAAATCCAAAATCCTACGATGGTGGCTATTTCCCTAGCGCGGGGATCCCCTGGTATGTCTGCCCGTTTGGCCGAGATAGCCTCATCACGGCTTTGCAGACTTTATCTTTGAACCCGCAAATCGCGGTAGGCACTTTGCGGGTTCTTGCTCGTTACCAGGGCATCCGAGAGGACCCCTGGCGTGAAGAGCAGCCGGGTAAGATACTGCACGAGCTACGCATGGGAGAGATGGCCCGCCTCGGTATGGTGCCGCACTCACCCTATTACGGCTCGGTTGACTCCACTCCGCTCTTCGTGCTACTTTTTGTGGAGATGATGCGCTGGCTCGATAGCAACTCTCTTTATGACGAGTTTTTACCCAACGTCCTGCGTGCGGTTGAATGGATAGACAAATACGGCGACATTGACGGCGACGGCCTCATAGAATATGTAGCGGCTACATCTCCCGGCGGTATCAGCAACCAGGTCTGGAAGGATAGCGGCGACTCGACACAGTTCCCCGACGGCACGCTTGCGGAAACCCCCTTCGCTGCCGTTGAGGTACAGGCTTATGTATATGCGGCCAAGAAGGGACTTGGGGAGTTGTTGCGGCGCAAGGGCGATACTATCACGGCGGACCGACTTATTGTTGAGGCTGAGGCTTTAAGGACCCTCTTCAACAGCGCCTTCTGGATGGAGGATATCGGCTTTTTTTCGCAGGGGCTTGACCCGAATAAGGTCAAAGTTCCCACCATAACTAGCAACCCCGGCCATTGCCTATGGTGCGGCATAGCAGACGAAGACAAGGCGACAAAGACGGTGCAGCGCATGATACAGCCCGACATGCTCTCCGGGTGGGGGTTACGCACAATCAGCGATCAGAGTCCCTCCTACAACCCGATGAGCTACCACAACGGCAGTGTCTGGCCCCACGATAATTCTATTGCGGCAGCAGGCTTCAAGAGATATAGTTATGGAAGAGAAGCCAATCGGGTTATCACCCAAATATATGAGGCCGCTCAACACTTTCGCTATATGCGCCTACCTGAGCTATACTGCGGTTTTGCCAGGGATATTGTGGATCATACAGGTCCAACAGAGTACCCGGTAAGCTGTAATCCCCAGGCCTGGGCCGCGGCAGCGCCGATCTTGATGTTGCACACCATGCTGGGTCTAGAGGCCGATGCCTCCCAGGACAAACTGGTCCTCAACCCCTGGCTCCCAGATTGGCTAACCAGCGTGCAAATACAGAATCTACGCGTGGGTGAGAAGCGAGTTGACCTGCGGATAGACAAGCAGGGCGACAACTGTGAGGTGTCGCTGGCTCATGGCAATGTGAGTATTGACCTGGAAATCATAGAGAATTCCCTCAGGACTTAATCATTCTCGCCGCCGGAGGAGAGGTAGGAGGCAGCCTTAGCCATGAATGTAGGGGCATGAGCGTAGCGGGGGGATTGTGTTCGCCTTGTCTGCAATACACATAACCCTATCAGGCGAACACAAGGTTCGCCCCCACATTCATTTGTCCCCGAGAATGATTAAGCCCTGAGAATTCCCTTTAGGCATCTTTACTCGATTCAACTTAAGTAATATAATAGCCAACACTACCTCATTATCTTGCAGCTATCTTTGTTGTTCTGCCTATTCCTGCACTAAGACTCTAATAGAACATTTACAGGAGAAGACTTATGACCAGAGTGCTCCTCGAGAATATCACCAAGAAATATGGTGAGGTGCTTGCTGTAGATGATCTGAACATAGAGGTACATGACAAAGAATTCCTCGTCTTGGTTGGACCGTCGGGCTGCGGCAAATCTACAGCGCTCCGGATGATAGCTGGGCTGGAGGATATCACCTCCGGCAGCCTTTACATCGGTAGCAACCTGGTAAATGAGACGCCGCCCAAAGACCGCGACATCGCGATGGTCTTTCAGAGTTACGCCCTCTACCCCCACATGACCGTGTACGATAACATGGCCTTCGGGCTGCGCCTTCGTAAGAACCTCCCCTTCCTCGATGCGCCCCCGAACGGCAATGGCGCTAACGGTCCCTCTGATAGATCAAGCAGTCCCCTCGCTAAACGCCGCGCCCGCGAAGCCGCCATCCGCAAGCAGGTGGAAGAGGTAGCTAACAGTATAGAATTGGGCCAGTACCTTAATCGTAAGCCAAGCCAGCTTTCAGGGGGCCAGCGCCAGCGCGTTGCTCTGGGACGTGCCATCGTCCGCGAGCCGCAAGTCTTCCTGATGGACGAGCCTCTGTCGAATCTTGACGCCAAAATGCGCGTCTCCACACGCGCCTTCTTGCAAAAGCTCCACCGCAGGCTTGACGTTACTACTATCTACGTTACCCATGACCAGGTGGAAGCGATGACGATGGGTGACCGCATTGCTGTCATGAAAGACGGTGTGCTGCAACAGCTTGACACTCCAAAGGCGCTGTATGAACACCCGGCAAATATGTTCGTTGCGGGCTTCATTGGCTCTCCCGCCATGAATATGTTCACGGCAGACATTGAGGGCGATGCCCAGGGCCTCTTCCTCAAGGGACCGGGATTCAGGGTAAGGGTGCCGGAACAACACGCCCGGCAACTCGCGGACCATAAAGGTCAACAGATAATACTCGGACTCCGCCCTGAGGTTATACATGATGCGCGCTATAAGCCCGATGCCGACCCCGCCAGCCTGGTTGATGCGCGAGTGGAAGTGCTCGAGACTTTGGGCCGCGACATGAACCTCTATCTAACCACGGGCGGGCAGCCATTCGTGGCGCGGGTCGACGACCGCACGGTCATATCGCCTGGCCAGAGCATCAAGGTAGTGTTCGATACGGCCAGCATGAACGCCTTCGACCCTACGACTGAGCGCGCTCTGTTGTGAGAAATTACGAATTACGAATTACGAATTACGAATTACGAATTACGGTTGAACCTTGAACCCTAATTCGTAATTGTGAGGAGGTGATAGCTTCGGAAGATAAGAGCCTACAGATATTATGGCTTCTACCTTCGCTCGCGTTGGAGTACGAAGCCTCTGTCTGCATTATGCAGAGCCAAAATTAGACTCATTAGGAGGAAAGACGATGAAACGAAAGAGCTTTACGCCCATCATTACCCTGATGGTGGTGATTTCGATGATGTTGACAGCCTGTGGAGGTGAGCCTGCGGCCGCGCCAACCGCTACAACCGCACCCGTCACAGAGCAAGCGACCAACACGCCTATGGCAGCCGAGCAGGCGACTAATACGCCGGCGGCTATGCCTGGCGAGACGCCCAGTGCCGGTATGGTGGGAGGGGAGTTCGACCCCAGTAAGGTCAAGAAGATAGATGTAGAAAGCGGGGCTACCCTGCGCGTGTCGGGTTGGGGCAACCCATCCGAGCAGCAAGTGACCCGCGATATGCTTGACCGCTTCACCAAGGTCTATCCTGATGTGAAGATAAACTACGAGCCTATCCCTGACGACTACACGACCAAGCTCAAGACCCAGATCTCCGGCGGTAGCGAGCCGGACGTTTTCTATGTGGATGCGGTCCTCGCCGACGAGTTGATCGACTCCAATAAGTTGCTCAAGCTAAACGACAGCATGACTGCCGCCGGAGTAAAAAAGGCCGATTACTACGACGCCCTGATCAACATCTTCAGCCGTGGCGAGGATGTATATGGACTGCCCAAGGACTTCGGCACGCTGGCTACCTTCTACAACACCGATATGGTGAAAAGCCCGCCGAAGGCCAACTGGAATTGGAACGACTTCAAGGCATGGGCAAAGGAGAATACCTCCGGCACGGACCCGAACAGCAAGGTGTACGGCACCATGCTTCTGCCCGACAACGCGCGATTCCTGGCGTTTGCGCTCGCAAACGGCGTCAAGATCGTCAAGGATGACAAGACTACCGACATCAACAGCTCGGAGGCCATTGAAGCCCTCGACTTCTACTACGGCATGGTCAAAGAAGGCATAGCCGCCGGAAGCGCCGAGGACCTGAGCGTCGGCTGGCCCGGCGAGGCGTTTGGCAAGAAGCGAATAGCATCTGCGCTCGAAGGTGGCTGGATGGTGCCTTTCCTGGCCGACCCGAAGGGTGGTTATGGTGATGTGAAGTACACAGCTGCTCCACTGCCTCAAAGCAACAAGGGCGGCAAAGGCAACCTTCTTTTCACGAATGCCTACAGCGCATCCGCTAATACCAAGTTCCCGAAAGCTGCCTCGGCACTTGTCAACTTCCTGGCAGGATCGGAGAACCAGGGTGCAGTGTTGAGAATCGGCTTTGCCTTGCCGACCATCAAGGGGTTCGAGGGCGACGCCTACTTCAAAGATCATACGGTTGACGCCGTGTTGTTCGATAGCCTCAACTATGGCACCGTCCATTATTTTGGCAAGAACCACGGTAAGATCCTGGACTCACTTAACAACGCGCTCAAGTCAGTCTTCAGTGGGTCAGCCGACTCGAAGACGGCGCTTGATAACGCTGCTGCCGAGATCAACGACTTGCTTAAGTAACTAGATGTTAGTTGCGAGTTGTTAGTTGTTAGTTATCAAATACAAAACTAACAACTAACAACTCGCAACTAACAACCGGGAGGAGACCATGGCTGTTCAAGCTGTTCCGGCTAAGAAGAAACGCATGAACAAGGGTCTGCAAGAAGGGCTGACCGCTTATGCCTTTATTGCCCCTTATCTCATCTCCATAGCGGTCTTCACCCTGGGTGCCCTCCTCTACGCGCTCTATGTCAGCTTTACCGATCTAAAGCTGTTCAATACGCCCCAATTCGTCGGGTTAGAGCAGTACCAGCGCGTGCTCACCAATCCCGATGTTCACAAGG
>JBBRVL010000194.1:0-7316 GCA_038246925.1 Chloroflexia bacterium | reverse complement strand
CCGGATGCAGGCTCGTCGAGTATCAACAATTCAGGTTCGTGTACCAGCGTGCGAGCCAGGCAAAGTCGCTGCTTCATGCCCCTCGATAGTTCCTCTACAAAGTTGTTCTTCTTGGCCGACAGGTCTACTAATGCCAGGAGGTCGTCGATCATCCCTTTGCGCCGTGCCTCGGGTACGTGGTAGGCGGCAGCGAAGAAATCGAGGTACTCCCACACCATCATGTTGTCGTACACGCCGAAGAAGTCAGGCATATAGCCGATGCGCCGCCGTACTTCGTGTGGCTCTTCCATAACCGGGTAGCCTGACACCCACGCCCGGCCATGAGTTGGCTCCAGCAGGGTGGCGAGTATACGCATAGTGGTCGTCTTGCCCGCGCCGTTAGGCCCGATGAAGCCGTAGATTGCCCCCCGCTCAATAGTCAGGTTGAGGTCGTGGAGCGCGGTAAAACGGCCGTACTGCTTGGTGAGGTTTTCGGTTTGTACTACTGCGTCTGTCATCAAGCTATCCTACCTGCCGCCATTCAGGATGAGATCCCTAGTCGATAGGCTCCCCGACTGCTCCCCGGAGAGGGAGTTCAGGCGCAGGGTCACATCTCCTCCTGGACCTGTAAACGTCGAGGGATTCGGTATCGCCAGAGCAACGTCTTTTGTGCCGTTGGACGATGGTTCCTGGTTCATAAGCGAACCCACACGTTCCCATACACCTGTGCTTACATTTTGGGCCAGGACTTCTACTTCTCCTGTGAAACCTGTTGCCTGATAGTTAAACGCCAATTCTGCTGGTCGCGTTCCAGGAGGTAGACGATACGTTATGTCGGCATACGGCTTGAGCGTCAAACGTGGTTCCGCAGTAGGTGGGCCGCTAATCCAGTCCGCTCCATTACCCGGAGCATACATCGTGAAAGGCACAGTGCCCGTGCTCAGTTGTGGCTGACTCCCGGTATCGTTTTGCCCTGCAACCGTAAATCTGCTGAGCCAGAGGTTGAGGTCATCGTTGCGTGCGGCGGCATTGGTGATCTCGAGTGTACTGCCAGATGGGGGTCCCCACATTACCGCCAGCACATCGAGGCTATCAGGGGGATCAGCGGATAGGACGGGGGAGA
Source organism: Chloroflexia bacterium (assembly GCA_038246925.1). Lineage (GTDB taxonomy): Bacteria > Chloroflexota > Chloroflexia > QHBQ01 > JADMIH01 > JADMIH01. The sequence continues at coordinate 6,214 of JBBRVL010000194.1, read as the reverse complement.
GCGCCATGTTGAGGACTTCTACCTTACGGTTGTATGCACGTTGAGCATCACTATCCGAAGAGTTGTTGTAGCCAAAGCCACCGCCCTGGGAGGAAGGATCGCTCACGCCGGGTGGGGGCGGCATCAGCACTGTCGGTGAATTGTAGTTGAACGGTCTGGACGATATTTTCAATTTAACATCTATAGACTGGCCCGGCCCAATGGACGTGAAGTGCTGCAAGGCATCACCGCGAATGAGCACCACATCCTGCAAAGGATGTACGCTACGGTTGCGTAGAGTACCCTCTATCACATTATCACCGACGCGAAGAACGGCCAGGAGCGGCGACTCGGCATCAATCATAGAAGTGGACTGAAAGCCACGAAGCGACCATGTGTTTATCTTGATCTCTTCGACCGTGGTGCTTCCGTCACTGGTGAAGCGAAGTGGGCTGCCGTTGCTTGACCCGCCGTAGCCGTAGGAGTTGATTTCTGATACAAGCGCCGGTGTTCCACCTTCAAGTCTATAGGTCCCTCGCGTGGGCGAGAAGAGGCCCAGGTATTGCGTCGCAGAGCCACGTGCCAGCCCGGTACCTGTCTCGACCACGTTGGCTCTGAGGGCAACCAGGTCTCCGCCTTTGGATTGAAAGGCCAGCAGGTATGCAATAATCGAGAAGAGGGCAACCAGCGCCGGTATCGTGGCCCACGCTAGCTCCGTGCGCCTCATCCTCCTCAAAATGATAAAGTTGATAGGACCTACAACCACTATATAGATAAACAGAAAGAGACCGATTAGCATTGGGCTTGGCAGGTCGAGACCGGGCAGGTCGAATATAGTGCCATAAGTGTCGAACACTTTGCTCTGGTAGTAACCATAATATCCCGGTGGTGAACCGGCGACGTCGCTGATGCGGAGCCTGTGCTCGACCAGTAGCCGCCGGAAGAGCGGGAGCAAGCCATCCCAGTTCTTGAGCGGGGCAAGGCCGGGCGACAGCGCCATGTAGATAACTTGCCCTCTGTCGACCTCCCTGATAGCTACCAGGGGTACTCCTTCTTGCGAAACCGGCACGCGCACCATTGAGCGGGCATCTTCCTTCACCGTAGCGGCGGGCACCAAAGTGGAGCCGGTTATTGTAAGTGGTACCGATATCCAACCGGCCAGGCGATCAAGTCCGATGAGGTTTTGTGTGCCATTTATTTCGACGGGGGACATCTCGCTCACCCCCACGAGTACACCTTCGCCTCCCGGTTTGACGGCTGTGATGAGCGTGCCACCCCTGGCTACCCAGTCAGCAAGAGCCTGTCGCTGATCCACCTGCAAGGAGCCGGTATCTATGTCGTCCAGCGCCAGTGCTCCCATACCGTCGAGCGCCTCCGAGATCGTTGGGATGTCTTCGAGGGCCATGTGGGCTATCGCTGCCCTGGCCGGACTGCTTGATGTTGATGTTGAGCCGGAAGCGGGCGCTGTAGTGGGTACGGGCGGCAGATAGCCTGGATAGCCCATCTGCACCAGGCTGTTCTCCGCGTGACCAAATCGTTCGCCTTTTAGCACATTGAGCAGGGCAGGGTCCGGAGAGACGACCCCAATTATGATGTTGGTCGCTTGCTCCAGAGGGTCGAGATTGACGGTTGTCTTATCTATCTGGGTGCTGCCTGCCATGAGCCGGACTTCCATGTTTCGGGCGAAGTTAGCGGCTGTCACATAGAGAGTAACCTCTTTGCGCGATGGCGCGGGCATATCGACTTCACGCACGTATATGCCGGTGACTACGTTCGCGCTGTCGCCCTGCGAGTCGATCTCTACGCGAACCCGCCTGCTCGTCCCCCCTGCCGGGTTGGTCAGGGTGACGCGCACAGGGAACCACTTGCCGATAAGGTAAGAGCCGTCGTCGCCGTAGCCCCCACGCGCTGTTATAGAGATTTTGGCCTGGGCAACGGTAGAAGGCGCACCCACAGCAATGCCAGCTCCGGTAGCTGACGCTATCCAGGCGACTGCCACGAGTAAGGCCGAAATAGTATGTAGTCTTTTCATAGATTGCTTAGCGAAACGTGAAGCGTGAAACGTGATTACCCCTCATAACCTTGAACCTTGAACTGACCACCCGACCACTACCTCAAGGCTTGCCCGTGACATCATGGTACGTCCTGATCCAGGCTTCGATCTCGCGGTCCACGCCTGCGCTCTCTTTGAGGCGGTATTCATCGAGGCGGGTCATTATCTCCTGTTGTACCTCGCGTGGGCAAGGTATCTTGCTGAAAATGAACTCCGTAGATTCTCCCGGTGTCTTTATAACGACGTCGCCGTAGTTGAGCATGTTAGCCACGAGGCTCGGCACTATATATGTCACATCGGTTATGCGGGTGACAAGCGTCTCCTTCGATTGTTCTCTCAACCCGAATGGAAGACTCTCTATATGATAAACGCGCTCGTGGTCCAATTTATACAGATCGTTGCGCCAATCTTCCCATTTCCAGAGCGCCCAGAACGTGCAAATCGGGAATAAAAGCAGGGCGGCCCACCCCATTATACTTTCTATTGTAGTTATCCCCTGCCTCTCGCCCGAAAAGAGCGCGATAAGCCAACCTGAGAACGCTGTCCCGAAGAGCAAGACCGGCCAGATCACGCCCCTGAGCAGGAAGAACCAGTGCTTGTGCCACACCACGCCTGAGCCGTCACGCTGAGGCGAAAACGGGAAGACCATATCGAACAACCCATAGGTAGAAACGTTTGTCGGCGCGGGCGGTTGCCTTGCGGGCTTTGATGGCCCAGTCCCGGATTGCACCTGACTCCCACCCAGGAGTATGCCTTCGATAGCTGCCTTGCGACGTTCGTCGGGAGATACTTGCGTGGCTTTTAGCGCGGCCTGTTGCGTGAAAATCGATTCGCGTAGTGCCTTCGGGTGGGGTAGGTCTTTGGATACCAGCACTCCCACTCCCGCGGTATCGACCGACAGATTGCCGAAATCAAGGCTCATACCGAGGGCATTCGGGTAATCGGCGACCACGTTTTGCACCCTTGCAAGGGGGGCTTCGCGCCTGGTCTCCCTCAAGAATAGAACCTTCTCCATCAAAATGAGGCGGTGGGTTGTGATAGCGGTCCACTGCCCGCTCCATGCAAGCAAGATGAAAGATGCCCAGAGTGCCGGAACCAGGGGCAAGCTGAACCAGCCGACAAGGAGCAAAGTACGCAGCCAGGCTGGCGGGCTGTTGTTTGGTCCAAGCAGCGGGTCGGGTGCTGGCCCGCCCAGCAAGGGGAGCACAAAGAAATTCCCTGCAAACCAGAGCAGCGCGAGCAGCGCAGGCCCGACAAGTTTACCGACCAGCACCACAGGGTGCCGCCGCTCCACGGTAACCACCTTCTCGCCCGGACGGAGGTCGGGGATGAGCCTTCTATGCCTGGCTTCGACCCCGCGCGAAGTGGACCAGTTGCCTCTTTGTCGGGAAGCCAGCGTCTGCTGTGCTGGGTAGCTACCCTTTATGGGAGCGCGGACTCCCCTCATACTAATCCCCACACTTTCCACATATGCTGATAATCGGGCATAACGTAAATGCGTCTCTCAGACTCATCTTACACCAGGGTAGTAGCTGGTGCAACATGACTGGGGGATGGGGATTAGGGATTACGACTCAGGTTAGATAAGTATGATTGGCAAGGTATCGCGGTTTGGTAAGGAAGCGGTTGAAATACCAACTCGAACCAAACAGGGAGGAGTCATAAGGTCGCTCGGTTATCGAAAGGAGAGCGTGAGGAGTGAAACGAGGCAGCCACCGGACCCAGTGCCCCGGCGATATGCTTTGCTGGTGCGTTTTGCCATGATGATACCTTCCGGGTTTAGAGCCTATGATTGGAACGTAGAACTACAGGCCTGTCAATGGGCGAGACGCGGAGAGGTGGAATATTAAGGAGGCTGACTCGTGCATAGGGCGCGTGAGCGATTAAGCGGCGGGGTCGGTGAGAGGGGCTACTTCTTCGGTGTGATAACGTATTGATCAGGGGCTGTGAATAGCAAAATGAAGGGGCAGGCAACTTACCGTCACCCGCCCACGAAGTTCTACCAGACAATAGACTTCACACTGTTGGCTTGCGGGGCTTATCCTTACGCTTACTGCTAACGAACATGCCCCTAACCACAGAGCGAAAACCATAGAACGTCTTAACCCATCGTGAAGGCCCACGCCGTCTTACTGTCGATGATCGCTGCAATAGACGCATCTCTTCCTGGTAAGCGTCATGGCTCTCTGGATTACTGAGGACACTTTTCCTCACACGCTCGTAAGACTGCTCGCCCATTGCCAAACGCTCTTCGAGCGTCAGCTCTGCCCTCTTGACCGCCATCATTTCTACCCCACCCATCTAGCGCCACTCCACCTATTTATTCATCGGCAAAATCGCCATACCGCCGCCTTGCGGTGTCCAAATCACTCTCATCAGTTCTCTCAGTTTTCTTCTGAAATGCATGTAGGATGATGATGCGTTTGCCTGTATATGTGAAGTAGACTATTCTGTATATTCCAGTATGAGTTTCCTGTCTTAGCTCCCACAATTTTCCCTCCAGGTGTCGCGCCTTCGGGAACTCCAGCTTGCCTCCGCTCGCACGAAGGTTTGCAATAAGTGCCGTTAGCCGCCCACCTGTTTTCGGGTCAAGGGAGAGAATATAGTCCTCTACTGGGCTCTTACCTCGGCGATCTATATAGAATACAACGGACCAAGCGTTATTTGGAGGCATTTTGCCTTATCCTTTTATAGCATACTATTGCACACTTATGCAATAGTTCTAACACAACTGATGCCTGGGATGTTCAAGATGTCACGATTCGGTCGACTTTAGAATAACCGGTTAGCTTCGTTTTTTAGAGAGTGAGGACTACCACATAGAGCAATGCGGGTAAGATCAGGGAGAGTGCCAGGTCTATGCTTGCTTTGACGTAACCTGGGACGGTGCGGTCTACGCGTCCCCTTGAGCATAGGATACGGGCGGCCCAAAGGGTATGCCAACAGTCAGCCTGTAAACCAGAGGCAGACTGACCCAGCCGACGAGCAGTAAGGTACGCAACAAGGCTGGTGGGCCACTGTTTGGTCCAAGCAGGGGTCGGTGGTTGGTGATTGGTCATGATGTTTCACGTTTCGCCAAATCGACCATAGACCGCTCATCGCTTATAATTACCTCATGGAAGTAGATGCCGTTCGTATAGCTTGCCCGGCCTGTGGGTCTCGGCTGAACGTAATGCCACGCATAAAGTACCTGGCTTGCAAGCACTGTGGGAGTGAATACCTAGTGCAACGGCAGGGTAACACGATTGGTCTTGAGCCTTTCGTAGAGGAACAGTATGAAATTAGCCGTCAAATTGCCGACGTGGAGAAAAGCCAGGGGGAAGGGTGCAGTAACGTCTTCTTCTGGATTTTTCTCGTAGCGATCCTCTTTTTCTGCGTGATTGGCTTCCTGGGGCGTACCTTCTTCAGCAACGACAACACCGCTCTCATTATCGGCTGGGCTATCTCCATGCTTGTGTTGATAGTGGCTGCAGGAGTGCTATTGCGGAGCCTTAACACCCAGCGGGCGCAGAGGGTCAAGTTGGAAGCTAAACAGCAAGAGTTGTATGAGCAGGCAGGAGAAGAGAATCAGGCTGATGGCAAAACATAGTCCGTTCGCTTCTTACTTCGCCGAGAACCGGCACTCCGACATCTGCATCGTGAGAGGCCGCTCGTCATTGTTCATGCCTAGCGAGGCCGGTGTAACTCCCTGACCACCTATACCTATAAGCACCGAGCTAAATCCGGCAGGTATACGCCAATTGAGTGTAAAGTCTCGACCTATCTGATCTACATTTCCTGATGAGAGGACCTTGTCGCCCCCGCTTATTGTCACATCTCTCTTGGTGGCAAAGCTCTTTAGTTGGAAGCGCATCTCAACTTCCCGTTCGGTCCCACTCCACAAGTGTATTCGCGCCACCTTGCCCGTAGCCCACTTGAACTTCCCTTCTTCCACAGCACCCATCCAATCTTCCGTATCTTCCACAGCACCAAACAGGTCCATAGAAGGGGCGCCACCGCCGTTTTCATATACGATGAGGTTGTCGCTCCGGTAAATGGGAGGATTGGGGAACAGTTTAGCGGCCATCAAAATACGCGGGTCGTCTGGGGCCAGACGGTCGAGATGAAGCGCCAAGTAGCGTATCTTCGCCAGGCGCATGATATCGAGGTAAGTGGTTGCCCCCGGAGAGGGCCTGCACAATG
>JBBRVL010000193.1:0-7343 GCA_038246925.1 Chloroflexia bacterium | reverse complement strand
CCGCGTGGGAGATGTATGATGGGGATGCGCCATGCGCTGGTATCGTTACCGGAATCGGGCTGATCCGAGGCCAAGAGTGCGTCATTGTTGCCAACGATGCGACTGTCAAGGGCGGCACTTACTATCCTATAACGGTAAAGAAGCACCTCAGAGCGCAGGAGATCGCTCTCGACAACCACCTCCCATGTGTCTATCTCGTTGATTCGGGCGGTGCGTTCTTGCCACTGCAAGATGAAGTCTTCCCTGATAAGGATGACTTTGGCAGAATATTTTACAATCAGTCTACCTTATCATCTCTAGGTATTCCGCAGATAGCTCTGGTGATGGGCTCCTGCACGGCGGGAGGCGCGTACGTTCCCGCGATGTCGGACGAATCGGTGATAGTGAAGGGCAACGGCACGATCTTCCTGGGTGGACCCCCTCTGGTCAAAGCAGCAACAGGAGAAGAGGTCACAGCTGAGGAATTAGGCGGCGCAGATGTTCACAGCAGGACAAGCGGCGTCACCGACCATCTCGCCGTGGACGACGAGCACGCGCTGGCAATCGCGCGAGATATAGTGGGTAGTCTGTTCCGTACCAAATCGTTGCCCTGGGAGGTTCTGCCACCAGAGGAACCACTTTACGATGCCCAGGAGATTTACGGCATCGTGGAGAGCGATACCAGGCGCCCTTATGATGTTCATGAAGTGATAGCCCGCATAGTAGATGGGTCGCGCTTGCACGAGTTCAAGTCACTCTACGGTACGACCCTGGTATGCGGCTTTGCGAGGCTAATGGGCTATCCAGTTGGTATTATTGCCAATAACGGCATTCTCTTCTCAGAAAGCGCGCTAAAAGGCGCCCACTTCATAGAGCTGTGTGCCCAACGCAAAGTGCCTCTTGTATTCCTCCAAAACATCACGGGATTCATGGTTGGCAAAGAATACGAGAACCGGGGCATCGCAAAGGATGGCGCGAAAATGGTCACGGCGGTGGCCAATGCGCAAGTTCCCAAGTTCACCGTTATAACGGGCGGATCGTTCGGCGCGGGCAACTATGCGATGTGCGGGCGGGCATACGGCCCAAGACAACTCTGGATGTGGCCGAATGCGCGTATTTCTGTCATGGGAGGGCAGCAAGCAGCGAACGTCCTGTTGACTGTGCGGTTAGACAACCTACGAGGTACTGGTAAGGATATGACGCCTCAAGAGCGTGAGGCCTTCATGGCTCCAGTGTTGGAGAAGTATGAAGTCGAAGGTAGCCCATACTACTCTACGGCCCGACTATGGGATGACGGCATTATTGATCCAGTCGACACCAGAATGGTCCTCGGCCTGGGCATCGCGGCGGCTTTGAACGCCCCAATACCAGAAACTAACTTCGGCGTCTTCAGGATGTAAATGTAAAGATGCAGCAAAAGTATGAGCATTTGACGGTATCGACTGAAGGCTCTGTCGTGCAGGTTATCCTCGACAGGCCCGAAGTCCATAATGCGTTTAACCGTAAATTAATAGAGGAGCTTACCGCTGTTTTTGCCAGCATCGAAGCGCAAGTTCCGGGAGAGGTTCGCGCAGTTGTGCTTTCCGGTTCGGGGCGCACTTTTTGCGCTGGCGCTGACGTAAACTGGATGCGAGCTAGCCTCGACTTCACACGTGAGGAGAATGTCGCCGACGCATCGAGGATGGCTGACATGTTCGCCACAATTGACCGTTGCCCTGCCGTTGTAATCTGCCGGGTGCACGGCGCGGCGTTAGGTGGTGGGGCGGGCCTTGCGGCGGTATCTGACATTGTCGTTGCTGAGCAAAATGCGCGCTTTGCGTTTTCCGAAGCCAAGCTCGGGATCGCCCCTGCCGTTATCTCGCCTTTCGTGCTCAGAAAGATAGGGCTTAGTCACGCTCGCGCGCTCTTTTTCACCGCAGAGCGCTTCGACTCTGCCAGGGCGCTACAAATTGGCCTTGTACACAGGGTGGTAGCCACGGAAAGTCTTGACGACGAAGTAAGTCGTCTCGTTAGTGAAGTTCTATCAAGTTCGCCGCTTGCTATTGCACGGGCAAAGCAGCTCATCGCGCAAGTGCCTACGATGTCGTCTTCTGAGGCGCGCTCGGCGACAACTGAAGCCATTGCAGATTTGCGCGCTAGCCCACATGGGCAGGAAGGTCTTCGGGCCTTCCTTGAGAAGCGGCAGCCGGAGTGGTCGATCTGATGCTAAGAAAAGTACTGATAGCCAACCGTGGCGAGATAGCCGTGCGTATAGCCCGAGCTTGTTACGAACTCGGCGTCGCGTCGGTGATGGTCTATTCAGAGGCTGATCGTTCGTCCTTACACTTGCGATCCGGGGACGAGGCCTACTATCTCGGCGCGTCGCCCGCATCTGAGAGTTATCTTCGGGCCGACCGCATAATCGAGGTTGCGCTCACAGCAGGTTGCGATGCGGTTCATCCAGGCTACGGCTTTTTATCCGAGAATGCAGAATTCGCTTCCGCCGTCGTGAATGCGGGCCTCATATGGATCGGGCCTCCGCCCCCCGCGATAGCACTTATGGGGTCGAAAATCGAGTCGAAGCGCCTGGCCGAAGCCCACGGCGTACCTGTTGTGCCTGGTTACTTCGGTTCAGACCAGGCAGATGAAACGCTGCGTCACGAGGCCCAGCGAATCGGCTTCCCACTGCTTGTCAAAGCATCGGCTGGTGGTGGCGGTAAGGGTATGAGAATCGTCTCCGACTCAGGCGGCCTGCTGGAAGCCTTGCAAGGTGCGCGCCGAGAGGCGTCTGCGGCTTTTGGGGATGATGCTCTTATGATCGAAAAGTACCTCACAGCACCTCGCCATATTGAGGTGCAGGTGTTGGGCGATCTTCATGGGCATCTCCGACACCTGGGAGAGCGTGATTGCACGATCCAAAGACGCCATCAAAAGATAGTCGAGGAAAGTCCCTCGCCGGTAATTGATGAGGATTTGCGTGCAGCTATCACCTCTGCTGCGGTAACTTTGTCTACAGCAGCGAAGTACAGCAGCGCCGGAACGGTTGAGTTTATCTTCCAGGATGGGGCATTCTATTTTCTAGAGATGAACACGCGCATCCAAGTCGAGCACCCCGTGACCGAAGAAGCCCTGGGAGTTGACCTTGTTCAGGCCCAGATCAGAATCGCGAGTGGCGAATTCCTCGACTCGATAATAGGTGAGCCGCAGCTCACACGCCATGCCTTCGAGGCTCGGCTATATGCCGAGGACCCAAATACAGGATTCCTACCTTCGGTAGGACGCCTCAACAGACTCAAGCTGCCTGCACCTAATGAGAACGTACGTGTTGACAGCGGGGTATCGGAAGGTGATAGTGTCACCCCTTTTTACGACCCAATGATAGCGAAGATTATTACATCCGGCCCCGACCGCGCACAGGCGTTGCTGCAAATGAGGAATGCTCTCAATGCTGTGGAGGTTGAAGGTCCGAAGACCAATCTTGGCTTCCTGAAGTGGTTATTCGCAAATCCCGATTTTATGGATGGCAACTTCTCGACACGCTTTATCGAGCAGCACTATACGCCAGGCATTGACGCTGAAACTCCACTGGCTGTTTTGCTTGCCGCAAGTCGATCCCTCGTGGGAAGTCGTCTGGCTACCCAGGATCATGATAGTGTGTGGCGAGCGAGCGGGTGGCGTCACGGACGCCAACAAATGCCGCTACACATCGTCGTGGCAGGGAACACCTTTCGCGTGACTATGAGCAAGGAGGCAGGGCATGTAGATTGCTGGGCATATGAGGTACAACATGACGGCGTGCTAATCAGTGAGGGAAAGTGCGTCGTTCGGACGTTGAGCGCGGGCGGTTCGTCGGAGATAGCACTCGCTGTTGACATGCCAGATATCAATGGCTCTGCAATCTGTAGAGTCCGCGACAGGGCGGAAGAAGGTATTGAGGTCTCTTTTGATGGACTGACGTATCCGGTTAGGCTTGCCGAGTCGCTCAGCACTGATCACCTGAACAAGCACGTTCTAGGTGGTGCTGAAGACACGCTTGCCAGTCCAATGCCCGGCAAGGTATTGAAGCTATTGGTGCAAGAGGGTGAAGAAGTATTTGACGACCAGCCTCTAGTCATCATCGAAGCAATGAAGATGGAGTTCACGGTTAGAGCACCCCATAGTGGCCGCATTGCCCGATTGGCCTATCCACAGGGTTCACAGGTAGCCGTTGGAGATGTCCTCATCGAGATGGAGAAGGCGCAGTGAGCACTTCGTACCCGCAGAAGGTGAGGATATACGAAGTAGGTCCGCGCGACGGCTTGCAAAACGAAAAGCAACCCGTACCGACAGAAGCCAAGATCGAGTACATCAATCGCCTGACAGAGTCCGGCTTCCGCTCCATCGAGACGACAGCGTTTGTCAGCCCACAGGCCATCCCACAATTAGCCGACGCGGGCGAAGTTATGCTGGGCATTAAGCGTGGCGCTAACGTCAGTTACCCGGTGCTCGTCCCCAATATGCGTGGCTTTGAGCGCGCAGTAGCTGCTGGCGCTACCGAAGTCGCTCTCTTTACCGCTGCCAGCGAGAGCTTTACCAGGGCTAATATCAATGCCACCATAGAGGAGTCGCTGGAGAGGTTTCGACCCGTGGTGGAGGCAGCGCATGCAGGTGGGATGGCTACACGTGGATACATTAGCACAGCCTTCGGGTGTCCATATGAGGGATATATCGCGCCTGAACGAGTCTTGCGTGTAGCGGAGAGCCTATTGGCGCTCGGCGTGAATGAGCTTTCCATTGGCGACACAATAGGTGTAGCCACACCACGACAAGTGACCGATGTTCTGTCTCTCCTCTTGCGGTCCATTGAACCCGACCGGCTTGCAGTGCACTTTCACGACACGCGTGGAACCGCCCTCGCAAACACGCTGGAGGCGATAAAAATGGGTATTACCATAATAGACTCGTCCTCCGCCGGGCTGGGCGGCTGCCCATACGCACCCGGCGCGGCGGGTAACCTTGCAACCGAAGACCTGCTGTACATGCTTCATGGTATGGGCATCTCGACCGGGGTTGACATCGACAAAGTGGCCGCCGCATCGCGCTTCATTTTGATGGCGCTAGGAAAGCCTCCTGTAAGCAAATACCTTCAAGCATCGGCATCAGAACGCGATGCCCCCAACACGAACGCGACCAGGTATTTTGGCTCACAGGCACTTCACGCATGAAAAAGCTCAAGAAGATCCTTATAGCTAACCGAGGCGAGATTGCCTTACGCGTGGTGCGAGCGTGCGCGGAGGCAGGCATCCAATCGGTTGCCGTTTTCTCGGAGGCAGACCGCACGTCCCTGCATGTGCGGGCCGCAGACGAGGCTTATCCTATCGGTCCTTCTCCGTCGGCCGAATCTTACCTCAGGGGCGAAAAGATAATTCAAACTGCCCTTGCTTCAGGCGCGGACGCAATCCACCCAGGCTATGGATTCCTCGCCGAAAACGCCACCTTTGCCGAAGAGGTATTATCGGCAGGGCTTACCTGGATCGGCCCACCACCAAGCGCGATGCATCTCCTCGGAGACAAGTTGACAGCGCGGCAGACGGTACAAGCTGCGGGGGTGCCGGTTGTGCCTGGGATGGACGTAGCCCTCGATAACATTACCCAGGCTTCTGAGGCGGCGGAACGGGTTGGCTATCCTGTTCTGGTCAAAGCCTCTGCTGGCGGAGGCGGTAAGGGTATGCGAATCGTGCGCACACAAGACGAACTGGAATCGGCACTGCGTAGTGCGCAAAGTGAAGCCGCATCTTCATTCGGCAAAGGCACGATTTACCTCGAGAAGTACCTTGAGGGCGTACGACACGTGGAGATTCAGGTTCTTGCAGACGAGCACGGCAATGTAATTCATCTAGGCGAGCGTGAATGCTCGATACAGCGCCGTTACCAAAAGCTGATTGAGGAGGCGCCGTCCGTTGCTGTTGACTCCGAACTTCGCGCCAGGATGGGGGGCGTGGCGGTGGCGGCGGCGCGCGCTGCCGGGTACACGTCAGCGGGAACTGTGGAGTTTCTCCTCGATAAATATCGTAACTTCTATTTTCTGGAGGTTAACACACGCCTCCAGGTGGAGCACCCAGTAACCGAGATGGTGACCGGCCTCGATCTGGTTCTTGAGCAGTTCAGGATCGCGTCTGGTAGACCCTTGAAGTTTAGGCAAGAGGACCTAATTCTGAATGGACACGCCATCGAGTGCCGCATCGCTGCTGAGGACCCTTTCAACAATTTCGCGCCGTCGTTAGGCGACATCAGCGCGATGGCCGAGCCTGGTGGACCCGGCGTGAGAGTGGACAGCAGCATTTACCGTGGGGGTCGCGTATCCATTTATTATGATCCTATGCTTGCCAAGCTAATCGTTTGGGCGCCGACAAGGGCACACGCAATCTTACGTATGCGGCGCGCCCTGAGAGAGTATCGTGTCGTCGGAATCCAAACGAACATACCGTTCCACCTCGGTGTCATGCAGTCAATTGACTTCCAGCGCGGGAGGCTCGACACCGGCTTTGTAGCGCGTTTCCTGGCCCATTCAGGACGTATGCAAACTGAGGACACCGACCAACTTGCAGGCGTCGCCGCAATGTCTGCGGCACTGGTATCGGCGCGACGGCGGCTAAATACAGCTGCTACATCAGGGCGGCAGCCTGGAGCAAGCGACGGTTGGGAATCGTATGCATGGCGTCTTGCGGGTCGTAAGAACGGACTGAGGTAAGAGTTTGCCCAGATATTACGCTCAGGTAGACACCAAGGAGATTGGCTTCGACATCTTGGAGACCGCAAGCGGCGTTCTCCTAAAGTATGTCGATGCGGAGGAAGAGGGTACGAGCATCGACTTCGCGCCTGTCCATGCCACACCCAGCACGGGTGAGGGGCTTTATTCGTTGTTAGTGGGCGGGTTGAGTTACCAGCTTTACGTGGAGCGCACTACATCGGGTTTCCGCGTGGCAATCTGGCGGCACAGATTCGATGTCACGGTCTTGAGTGAACGAGAATGGCGGCTGCAAAAGGTCGCGCCTAAGCAGGCCTCGGTCGGTGGCAAACTTGTTATCCCAGCTCCGATGCCGGGCCTGGTCAAGTTGGTGGTCGCGGCAGAAGGTGATGAGGTTGCCAGCGGCCAGCGACTCGTAGTCCTGGAGGCGATGAAAATGGAGAATGATATCACCTCCCCGCGCGAAGGTCGAATCGCTAGCATCCACGTCCAGGCAGGCAACATTGTCGAGGGCGGCAGGCCCCTGGTTACGCTGGAATAAGGTGATGACAGAAGTGAGCAACGACCGAAGAGAGTGGGAACAAGAGGTCCTCAACCCCGCGTTGAGACGCCATCCTGAGCGTCAGCCGATGTTTGAGACCGCATCAGGTATTCCCGT
>JBBRVL010000192.1:0-7357 GCA_038246925.1 Chloroflexia bacterium | reverse complement strand
TGCCCGCCAATCGGTGGGTCCACCTGTGACGCGGGAGGCCAGGTAAGGGGGCCTGTCGGAAACTGTGGGTAGTAAGGGACCTGCGCGACGGATGGGTGCTTCACGTGTGGAGCGCTGATACTGGAGCCTGTAAAGGCCGATGCGGGTGTGGCGCGTCGATAGGCTGTAACGGTAAAGAGGCGCTCGCCTGTGACGCTGTCAGTGCCCTGCCAGCCTGTGAGATCGTAGCGGCTGGTATCGGTCCACTGCGAGCCGTCCGGGGAGGGAACGGTTCGCATATCCGCGATTGCTCGTTCCCAGGGTTCGTCAGGCCATGGTCCGGTAATAGTATAGAGCTGTAAGAGTGGCTCGTCCGAGTCGAGTGTGAGCGCGGTTTCGGGGTTGACGACGCTGAGCACATGCCGCGCGTAGTCGAAATCAGGCGCGGCGCCTTGCTTCCAAATGAATACTTGCGCCACGCGGTCTGCATCCGATGCCATTACTTAGAGGCCTCTTTCTGCAACATCAGGGTAATCTCGATAAGGCGCGCGGGCGCAGTCTCAAACGTCAAAAAGTGATTGATAGCCGAATTGTAGCACAGCGCCCACGCCTGATACAACGGTCGAAGGGGTTATCTTAGGGGTATTGCGTGTGACGATTTAGTCCTATGGCGGCCGAACACTAGGTCGTTTTCTTGCGTGCCCTTTTCTATCGCAAGAGTCGCGCCACATGTATGAGTACGAGTATCTATATGCAGTCTCACATCACTTTACATAAGTCCTCGCCAATGACAGAGCTGAAAACCACTGCCACCGCTTACTGCGTTATAATGCGGATATGAGAAGCGCGTCCTGGATGCGGCGGAGTAAATGCCTGCTGCTATTTCTAATTTTGTTACTTGCGCCGAGTGGATGCGATTTCAATCCTATACCTCCCCAGCCGGCCCTAACACCTGTACCCTCGCCTACTCCCAGCCAGCCCGTACGCCCCAGAGGTGGCACTCTTACAGTACGGATGTTGAGTGACATCACTGAATTGAATCCCTGGCTGAATGCTGGCAACCGAGACGCCGATAACATATCGGGGCTGCTATTCGGTGGGCTGACACGGCTCGACAACCATCTCCAGCCACAACCGGGCCTGGCAGAGAGATGGGATGTGTCGGAAGATGGCACGAGCCTGACCTTTCACTTACGCAAAGGCGTATTGTGGCACGACGCCGAACCCCTTACGGCAGAGGACGTAGTATGGTCATACCGCACTATGCTCGGCATCAAAAGCAGCTATCACTCCCTTCTTCGCATCCAGGAGATAGTGCAGTCGGTCGAGGCGGTTGAGCCTATTACCTGGACAGTGCGCTTCAAGCTCAAGAGCCGGAACTCGCCCCTCCTATCCGACCTGTCGATGCCGGTGCTGCCGAGCCACATCCTGTCTGGAACGACGCCTGATAAGCTGGCACAAAGCCAATTCAGCCAGGCTCCGGTCGGCACTGGTGCTTTCTTGTTCGAGAAACGCGAAGCAGGCCAATCGATTACGCTCAAAGCAAACGACAGCTTCTACGGTGGAAGGCCCGCGATTGACCGCGTGGCGTTCCTCGTCGCGTCTCTCGAAGATGTCGCGATTAGCGCGCTGAGGGAAGGTAATCTGATGCTGGCGCAGCTTTCTCCGGTATCGGCTGAGCGGCTAGTAGGAGAGCAACCCGGCATGAGAGGTGGGGCATACGACGAACTTGGCTACGATTTCGTCGCATTTAATTTGCGCGCCCCGCGCCCGTTCAGCGACACACGGCTGAGAAGGGCCTGGGCACTCGCCCTCGACAAGCCCGGTCTGGCGTTTGCTGCCACAGGTTCCGGCGGCAACCCTGTGTGGAGTGACGTGAACAGGGCCTCATGGGCTTACAACCCGGACGTGCCGAAACCGGGCGGCAATCCCGATGAAGCCCGCAAACTGCTGGCCTCGGCAGGCTGGGCAGATACAAACGGAGACGGCATCGTCGAGAAGGATGGCAAGCCTTTAGAGGCGTCTCTCTTTGTGAGGCCTGACAACGCGGTGCGTCGGAAGGCCGCCGAAGCAATGGTCGCTCCGCTGCAGAACGTCGGCATCAGGGTGAAAGTGGACCTGGCCGACTTCAATACAGCCCTACTGGCCCGCATCAGCCCGCTTTCTCGACCGCCTTTCGACTTCGATGTTGTGATGCTCGGCTGGACGCGATCCGGTGTCGATCCCGACCCATATGCCCTGTTTCATTCCAGCCAGATACCGACCGCCGCCGCACCCCAGCTACTCAACTTCCCCGGCTTTGCCGCGCCTGAGTATGACGCCCTCACGATTGAGGCACGTTCCACTTACGATTTCACCCGGCGCAAGGAGATATACGCTCGGATGCAGTCGATTATCGCCAGCGAATTGCCTTATTATTTCCTCTGGGCGGAAAAGTTTGGCGTTGTAGTGGGTCCCAAGCTCAAGGGCGATATAGATTTCGGCTCACCCCGCTATATGTGGAACGCGGCACAGTGGTACATCGAACCGTGATATGAGCGAGTTTCTCTGGCGTTTGCTCGCTCAGGGTGTCCACGGTACAATCTTCAATGGCTCGCGGAATACTACCTCGGTGCTGCCGTCTGTAAGCTTGAGCGTCTGGCTGGGGTTGCCTTCAGGGTAAAGCGAGATAGTCACTGTGTAGTCACCGAGCGCAAGCCCACCGGGTAGTCGTATGTCTCTGTAATCAATCACCTGTGTGTTGGGCGGCCACTCAGAAGTAGGCCAGTAGCCGTTGAGCGGGCCGAGCGCCTCCTCGGCGACCGCCTTACCTGTGGCGTCCTTCACCTGTAGGCGAATTGAGTAGTCCACCATCAGCTTCTTCGGATTGCGCCAGTAGGTCGTGAGCGGAAAATAAGACGCATCTGGTTGGGTCGTAGAGTCGGCCCGCAGCTCATAGATATAGCCCAGGAACTCCAGCCCGTTCTCGAACGTGTGCGGTTCGGAAAAGTCGGGGTTGGGATACCAACAGTCGGGCTGGCCATTGAACGAGATGCCGAAGAGAGTCACGCCGTTGAACTCTTTGCGGTCGAATATATGCCAGTTGCCCGTGAACCATTCCTCGACCCGGTTTTCCGGGTCTTCTTGCTTCTGCCGTACAGGTGAGGTGACGAACCATGCGCGCTCCTGACACTTGACCATGTTGCGCAAGCTCTCCTCCAGGTCGCGCTGTCGGAAATCCTTTATGCCCAGGCTAGGTATCGCCTTTACCGGCACGGTTGGCACTCGGCCCGGTCCGCCTGGTGTATAGTAGACATTTACAGCGGACTCCAGGTAGCCGGGAAAAACTACTATCTCATCCCGCAGACGCAGGTGGTCGTTCACGTATACCATCGCGCCTCGCCAGTCTTCCTTCTGCGGTTGGGAGGAATAGTTGATCCCTGTGAGCGCGACAAAAGTGCAAAAGCCAAGCAGGGCGATAGCAACTCCCGATGTGATGTTCACCCACCTGTTCATACCGCTCAGTCCCAGCAGACCAACCGAGACAAGAATCAGGTAGGGTGGAAGCGCCATTATCAGGTAGCGCGCCTGGAAAAGAGGAACTTTGAGCGTGACGGCCCAGAAGACCGACAATGGGATAATTAGAAGTGCGAATAGCAGCGCCGAGTTGCGAGTTGCGGGTTGCGAGTTGTTAGTTGCCGTTTTAGTACGGAGCGTTCTCTTCCTTGAAGTCAGAAGGAAGTAGGCGCCTGACGAGGCCAGCAAAGCCATCAGGACGGAGGCTATTGCTTCCCAGGGGGGGAGGGCGCGATTGATCGCAAAGCTGACAGCGATCGTACCCACTATATCGGTCAGGCTGGCGGGCGCGTACCAGCCTCCCAGGTCGGCAGTGTCGGTCACCAGCGCGGCCAGCCGCAGCCAGGCGATGGGAAACAACGGGACCAGAATCAAGAGCATCGACCAGCCCCATCCTATCCACACACTCACTTTTGGATTTTGGATTTTGGATTTTGGATTACGTCCATCTAGCTTGCGGTTGCGCGCCATGAAGGGTGTTGATGCCATATGCGCCAGCAGGACCAGGCCCGCCATGCTGTGCACCGTGAGCATGACCCAGACGGCTAATACATAGGAAGCCCAGATAAGAGTGCGGTTGCGTTCCCATGCCAGGATGTAAAGTAGGGTGCTTGCGATAGCCATAAGTACGAGCAGACTGTACATTTTGGCGTCTTGAGAATGCCAGATGTGGAACGGGTTTACCGTGAGCAACATGGCCGCAATGATCCCGACCCAGTGTCCGCCCACTTTTCGGGCAAGAAGGTACATAAGCGGTATTGCAGCCACCCCGAACAGCATCGCAAGCCCTCGGACAGGCCCTTCATAGCTCGCGCCGAATACGATATGCAAGAGCTTTTGAAGGGGCGGGAAGGCATCGATCAAAGCGAGCCAGTAATGGAGAATCAGTGTGTAGAGGGGGCCGTTTTCTCCTGCCTGGGTGAAGCCATGCAGCAGGTCGCCGAGGGGCAAACGGGCGCGCTGTACGATGTCTGCTTCGTCAAACCAGAACGACTCGTCGCCGAGGTGGTAACGCCTCAGGAGAGCGCCGAGTAGAGTGAGGGCTATTACCTGATAGACAACATTACGCAAGGCATATTGCGTGAGCCGCACGGCCCGCACGCCGCGTACTGCGATGCCTGGGGACCCCCCTGCGGCTGTAGAACTGGTGGGCGTAGCCATTGAACTGTTAACTGACTGATGGTCATCCGGTTGCATCCTCCGAATTGTAGCACAGAGGATTAGTGTGCGGCATAGTTGCGCCTGGCAGTCGGACCCGGTTATTGAATACTGCCCTCACCATCTCTGCCTGCTCGTGCAAGCAGTGCTACCTGGCCTGCCAGATGCCGGCATGACGCATCAAGTCCAGCAGGTGTAGGAGCGTCAAGGTCGATGGAGAGCAAGTGCAAATGTTTCGGAGTATTGAGTAGCTTTACGTTGGAGCGTGCCGTGCTTCGGAACTGAGGATAGATTAGCAATCCACGTTCAAGGCCGTAACGATCCAGATAGGCGCTCACCTGATAAAGGTCGCTGTTGATGTCACCACTATCGAGGAGGCGGTATTTAGTGTCTATAACGAGGATTGGGTCGGTGCCCCGGCGATCATAGACCAGCATATCCGGGCGGATGCCGATTTGCCTCTGCTCATCGATGTAGTCATGACGCTGTGCGACCACCCTTAAACCGTAAGGAAGCATGAGTGCTGACAGCCTTTTAGTCACAAAGCTCTCGAAAAGCCGGGGCATATTTACCAGGAATGATGCAAAAGGGTACGCGCCTGCCCTGTCATCCAGGGTAAGATGGTTTAGTACCAGTCTTGCCAATTTAAGTGCCGGGCCGTAACGCGCGTTGAGCCTGTGAGATGGCATTGTCTCTAGCAACCGGAGGGCCGCGCTTCGGGCGACCAGGCTCACGCTCTCAAAGCGCCTGCTGACGTAGCGCGCTCGGCGGGTGGTCTCGGCCTCGTGCTCACTGAGGAGAAAGGGGATATAGCGCAGGGCAGCGAGCAGCACTTTGTTCTCGGCGGTATCGACCGACATTTCTGCGAAAGCACAGGCATGGCGGTGCCTCAACGCTCCGAACTTGATGATCTGTGCCCCGAGATTGATTCTGCCTCTCACCAGAGGTAGATCGGCCTCTACCGGAAAATAGCCGTGGTTCAGACCTTGCGCGGCAAGCTGTTCCACTGATGAGATGAAGGCAGTGATTACGAAGTGAAAGATGTCAGAATCGGGCGAGAGTCCGGTTGGCGGTGGGTAGAACTCAGCAAGCCCCGCATCCACGCAAAGCATATAGAACATGTTAGCCACCGTGACCTTTGGCCTGATTTCGAGCAGGCTATCTGGCCGCAGGGTGAGCCGCCCTACGTAGTCACGAGCGGTAAGCATATAGCTACCGGGCGTCCCTGAAGGCGCGAAGTCAAGCCTGCCCGCATAGCGTGTCTTGAGGGTC
Organism: Chloroflexia bacterium; assembly: GCA_038246925.1. Lineage (GTDB taxonomy): Bacteria > Chloroflexota > Chloroflexia > QHBQ01 > JADMIH01 > JADMIH01. The sequence goes on along the minus strand of JBBRVL010000192.1, from coordinate 1,393 downwards.
AAATACTGCTCAGGTGAAAGCGCTACTTCAGTATGCCCGCCTTCGGCGATACTGAGTTTTGACTGTTCGGTTCCTGCTGCGAAGTTATTGAATCTTGTTTTCACACTACCTTCTAACCCTGTTTGAGAATATTCCCGACCGCAAGACAGTACCCTAACTTGTGATTATTGGAGGGAAGCCGTAGCTTTCCCAAATAGGGCCTGGTATTCCTCTACTTCGCCCGAAGGCGGGATGAAGTATTCCGCAATGAGTGGCTTGATCGCGGTACGCCAGAGGCGGTCGAGTGTGGCGGCATCGAGAGGGTCGAGCATGAAGTAGCTATGTCCGAGGCGATGGTCGGGGTCAAGCTCGGTGGAGAGGCGGTCATTCACTGTAGTGAAGAGGTCGAGCAAGACGCGACGCGCTTTTGCGGTTGCGCCGTGAGCACTGAGCCACGTGTTGAGGACCTCGGCGTTCGGCTCAAGCTCTATGAAGCGAAACCGGCGGCGGAGCGCGTAATCGACCACCGCAAGGCTCCTATCCGCGCTGTTCATCGTACCTATTAGGAGTAGATTCTCCGGCACATAAAAAGGCTCAGCCCGCTCACTCCCCGCCGTCGGTGCAAGTTCAACCGCGCCCCCCGGACCACGGTACTCCAGGGAGTAAAGTAACTCACCAAACACACGGGCGAGAGGGGCGCGATTGATCTCATCTATGACAAGTACATAATAATGTTGAGGGTCGGCGCGGGCTACAGAGCACAACCTAGTGAACAACCCGGGCAAAACTGCATAGCTTACCTGGCCCCATTCATCGACTACCGGCTTGAGACCTTCGATGAAATCTTCATAGCTGGTCGCAGGATGGAATTGAACTATGCGCACTCGTGAGTCATCTCCAGCAACAAGTGACGCCATGCCGCGAGCCAGCCAGGTCTTGCCTGTACCGGGCGGGCCTGTAAGCACAATCTGGCCGGTGTCCTCAAGCAGGTCGCGCGCTTCCTCAAGCGTTTCGCATGGTAGGCCGGTGAGTTCGTGTAGCTGGTTGATGTTAGTCAAGCGTTGTCGCCCAGTTGGCGACGCGTTGCTCGTGGGTGTTCCGTACTCCGCTTCTTTCTCACGCAAGAGAACTGCGCCATCCCCGTCCGACTTGGTAGGATCGCCTGATTCAAGGGTCGCGAAAGCTGCTTCAAGCTCTGGGTTCCGGCCTGTGATAAGGCCTCTCAGCGTCCTGTACTCATCTTGCTTAAGACTAAAGAGTGTGCCACTGCTACGCTGCCTGACCGGCTCAGCCTGTGCCAGGTCGGGAGACGCCGCGATCTCCTGCCAGGGTAGTGGGTTCGCCAACTCAAACGCTAATTGCACTTCTAGTTGTGAAGCGGACATCGTGTCATTTGCATCCGGGCTTGTAGGGG
>JBBRVL010000191.1:0-7376 GCA_038246925.1 Chloroflexia bacterium | reverse complement strand
TGCGGGTGGTCTTTTGTCGTAGCGCTTGTACATTCCGACTACTGACCACCGGCTACCGACTACCTTAGTCTAAACCGTTTCTTCGTCGTCAGGGGTAAAGCTGTACTCGCCTGGCTCTATTGTGTAGTCAGCGTCTTGATCGGCGCGTCGGCTCTCACGACGCTGCTGACCCTCGATTGCGGCATCGGCTATCTTTGCCGTTATAACGCGCACCGCACGAATAGCATCATCGTTCGAGGGGATAATGTAGTCCACCTCATCAGGATCACAGTTCGTGTCAACCATCGCCACTATTGTCAGCCCAAGCTTTATCGCCTCGGTGATAGCGATTCGCTCACGGTGCGGGTCAATTATGAACACCGCATCCGGCATGTCGCGCATCTCTTTGATGCCACCCAACAGGCTGTTCAATTTCTCGATCTGCTCTTCGAGCTTACGTGCCTCTGCCTTCGGAAGGTCAGCAAACTCGCCTCGCGCCTGGCGGTCTTCCAGGCTGGCAAGATAGCGCAGGCGACTGCGAATTGTCGTAAAGTTGGTGAGCATACCGCCCATCCAGCGCTTGTTTACAAAAAGCTGTCCCGCCCGCTCTGCCTCTTCACGAACAGACTCTTGAGCCTGCTTCTTTGTACCGATGAACAGCACTTTACCACCGTTGGCGACCAGATCGCTCACAAAGCTCATCGCTGCCTGCAAACCGGCGACAGTCTGCTGAAGGTCGATAATGTGGATGCCGTTCCGCTCGGTGAAGATATAGCTCTTCATCTTCGGGTTCCAGCGCTTCGTCTGGTGACCGAAGTGAACGCCCGACTCGAGGAGAGCTTTCATGCTGATGCCGCTCTCACCCTGGCCGTTACCGTTCGAGCGTCCGGGACCATTGCCGCGTTCAGCACGCCCCTCACGCTGAGTCTGCTCTACTTGTGCAGCAGGCTCAACCTGTGGGGAGGGCATATCCTGTACAGGTTCCACAGACTGCTGCGGTTCTTCTTGCATCTCAGCCTGTGGCTGCAATTGGGCAGTGTCCAACTCCGGCTGTGCGCTAATATCATCAGGCGCGGTCGCCTCAATATTCGTTTCCGTATCGATATCCGTGTTAGATGTGACCAAGTTTCCTCCATATTGTTGTGTCTTCCGCTGCCTTCACCCCTGATAGGCACATGACCACATGCACAACCCATCAGGTCCAACAGCGTGCTTGATAAAGCGGCCTCGATTCCTGGTATTACCCAATTCAGGCCGGACATCATAAGAGTTAGCCCCTTTTTAACGCCAACAATGATTATAGCATAATCGGTAAGTTTGGGCAAAGGAATCAAGGAGCTGTAATTGTTCAGAGTTGGGGTAAAAGTATCTGTAGGGGCACCCCTATGTGGGTGCCCTGTCTCCCAACCACAAACTATTCGGCGCACGAGCAGGGCACCCACATAGGGGTGCCCCTACAGAGCCTCTTCTCGACGCGTATTCTTCACCATTCCCAAGGCTTTATTTAGACCCTGCTGCTTCTCTATAAATTGTATAGCGTGATTCCTCCTCTGCCACGGGCCGTAGCTTCTCTATAGCCTCGACAGTCCCCTGTGTGAGTCGTGAAAAGCCCTTGTCGTGGACAACTATCAGCTTGACCTTTGATGCCCGGTCTAGCATATCGGCCTGGGCAGTAGAGCGCTGTATCACGGCGTAAACATCGTCGCTGTGCTCACCGCGTAGTGCAGCCGCCCACAAATCGCTCCAATCGCGCGTACCCAGTCCCAGGCCAAGCGCAATCATGTGGCCGTAGCTGTCTATAAGATACCCTGTAGAATTGCGGCTCGGTGGGCGGGCGGCCAGGAAGTTGAACTGCTCGTCGGTGGTCAACACAGGCGTGCCAGGAGGAATCGCGTCTGATACATACCTGCCCACAATCTCAAAGATACGGTCGTGGTCGCCATGCTCTCCCGCCACACCTTGCCACTGCACTCTCAACAAAGGCAGCAATACCAGCGCAAACAACAGAGCCAGGGCAGCGCCGACCAATCGTACGCGCAACCTCCTCTGTGCATCCTCTCCGATGGCAACAGCGAGCATGCGGGGCAGCAGGCTCACGCCCGCGCCAAGCAGGCACAACGGAGCGGCAAGCTGGATATAATAGTGCCCGTAAAATGAACGACTGTATGTGAAAAGCAGCAGGCTGAAGAAAGTCCAGAGCACCACCACTCGCCAGGCTCCGGTTGTTCCAAATCGCCAGCTTCTACTTGAGAGAGCCAGGAATCCCAGTGCCGCGACCACCAGCGTAAGTGGGTTGACAAGGCTTGACGAAAGGTTAGATATCCGAGCCGCGATATCGCTCAGTCCATCACTCGGACGGAGCAGTTGGAAGAAGAAAACCTGCCTCGCAAACTGCTCGGGAGCAGCTAGCACAAATGGGATAAGGACAACAAGTATAGCGCACAACGCGCCGCCCAGAAGAGTAGCAAGTTGGATACGTATTGATACTGCCGGAGGCGCATTCTCTTCCTTGTGACTGCCAAACCACAACCATATCATGTCTATCAGAATCGCCACCAGGCACGCCACCCCCGCGATCTTGGTCAGAGCGCTCAATGCTGCAAAGACCCCGGCTGCGGCAAGCACCAGTAGCGGACGCTTCGGAAGCCCGGTCGTTTTATCACCAGCGAGACATGGACGCACCCACAGATAGAGAAGCAAGGCGGCGCAGGAAAGCAAAACCATAGGTCCTTCGAGCATGACTTTGCGGTTGATCTCGACCACACGCCCATCTAAAGCCCACAGCAAACCGGAAATGATACCACCCCACAGTCCCGCCAGTCGCATTCCTATAAAGAATAACAATCCCAGCGTAATAAGACTATAGGCAACAGACAGATAGCGCCCCATCATGAACGAAGTGGGACTGCCCCACTCGGTGAAGTGATATGCCATCGCGGGGGCATAGGCAACCGCAGCTACCGGTGGGTGAGCGAAGAAATAATCGCGGTATGGGAGTATGCCCTGGAGAAATAGCTGGGACGACCCGGCGTACACTCCTTCATCATCGTACGGGCGTTGGGAGATGCCATAGCTCTGAGGCCATAACTCTACCATTCTCGCATAGCCGCCGAGCGCTACCAAAAGAAGGAGCACAAGAGGAAGAACAATCCTGAGACGAGGGTTTGCCGGTCTTTCTTCGGATTGAAGGTCGGTTGATTCACTCCTGCCCAACGCCAACAGCACAACCCCCACGAGCCACGCCGCCCAGGGCAGCCACGGCACGCCGTCGAAGTGAGCTTGGAGAGGGACAAATGTGCCAGAGGAAAGTGTTCTCGAAGGCAACAGAGGCCGGACCCACCCCGCGAGAGAAGTCTCCACCAGAGGCAGCAATCGAAGTTGTGTAACTACCCCTAGGGCGCCATACAGCATGAGCGCAGCCGAAAGGGCAAGAATCGGCGCGCCCCGCCCCCCACGTTGGAAAGCTCGCATGCGACGATTGTAAGCGGAACGTAGGAGGTTAGTCAAACGTAGCTTTTATAGCAACTGTACAGAATAAGGATAGGTAGGGGCACCCCTGTGTGGGTGCCCTGTTTCCGAACCACAAACTATTCCGCACACGAACAGGGCACCCACACAGGGGTGCCCCTACCCATGCTTTTACCCCAATTCTGAATAATTACCATACCCACGCAGAAGCCTTACAGTCTGAGCTACCTGGTCTCGACGTCTATGCTTGCAGCCCCTGCGTCCAGGTTGATGGTCAATTTCCGTTCGGCTGTCGAATAGCCTTGCGTCTCGTAGGAGTCGCCCTTCTTGGTAAAGCGCGCACCAGGGACGTTCACCGATGAAGCGGCTGACGACACATCGATACGGGTTGCGACGCCTTCAGGAATAACTACTCTCACATGCGCCGCACCGGCGTCTATCTCAACATTGGTACTAGGCCCTTTAGCCGGGAAGATTACCGTTGTGTCGCTCGCCCCAACGTCAAGTTTGAGCGAGCTAACCTGTAGCCCTTCCAGGTCAAGGGCTACCTTGCTTGCCCCGGCGTTCACATCCAGGTCTAAGGGCACCGTTGGGCTGAGCTTTATATTCCAACTGGTCCGCTTGTGGTTCCCCCCGAACCACGGGCCAAACCCGTCGGACCGCTGTCTCACGTCAAGCTGAAGAGTGTCATCTTCTAGCTTCGACTCGATCTCAGGCGCTCTACGGCTACCTGAGTTTTCAAGAGTGCCGGTCGCCAGTTGTCCGCCCCCGCTACGCTCTTGCCCTTCGAGGCTCGACAGCGACAGATCGCCCGCCCCGAAGTCGAGCGTCACATTCGCACGTTTAGCCCCTTCTAGCGGCACGTTCAACAAGGTTGGGCTTATCTCTACCTCCGGCTGAAAGCCTCCGTTATTGTAGAGAATACCTACGCCTGCGGCAATCACACCAAGCACTACGATAACCGACAGCGCGGGCGAGCGGCGTCCCACTATTATGTCAAGTCCTATCGCAATCGGGATAAGGGGCCACAATCTCCACACCTGCCCCCATATATTCCACGGTAAAATACCAAGATTGTTCAGAAGAAAGACCGATCCCGCCAGGATAAGCAGCACTGGCCCAAGCACCGGCACATGATGAGGTCTGTGTCCCTCCCTGGTGGTCGGTTGTTGGGAGCCGGCCGCGTAGGCCCTCGCAGCGGGTGGCATATCTTGCGGAGTTACCCTGGTAGTCGGCGTGCCCTCTGACCTGTCACCACTTCGCTCATGCACGTCATTAATGTCATTTTCCATAGTACCTTCTCCATGCGCGAATGCAGCGGTGTATAGACGCCGCTGCATATATTACTATACTGTTCCCTTGTTACGGTCGCCTGCGCGACAGCATCATCACGCCAAACCCGATCAGCAGCACCGGCCACCAGAAGCCGATATGAAAGCCTCTGAACAAGCCCATGTTCATCAAGAGGAAGAACCCGCCGACCAATATCAGCACTTTCGGGTTGAAACCGTGGCGGTGTTGAGTAGTTGTAGCGCTTCCCTGAGGAAGCTGTGACTGATTGTACTGAGCCTCGGAACCGGCGGGCTGGCTTCCACTTCCATTACCATTACCATTACCACTGCCGTTGGGAGAGCCGTTACCGCCTGATCCGCCAACGAAGCCACGAATCTTGCCACCTATCTCGTTCAGGTTCTCGTTTACTATCGAACCTGGATCAGAAGCCGAGCTTCCCACTGTCGGGATCAGCAGCCACATCGCGCCGTATACCAGCAGGAATGCCCCACCTGTAAAGAAGGTCGCCGCCGCGAAGCCTAGCCTGATAAGGGTCGGGTCTACCTTGAAATAGTTGCCGAGGCCCGCGGCCACTCCGCCTACCATTGCCTCACTTGTGCTCCTGTATAGTCTGTTACTACCGTTCATCGTCCACTCCTCCAAATAGTCTTCTATATTGACCTGGTAAGCGGTTCCAGGTAATTCGTCACTCTGTAAATATCTGTTTGGTTTTCCCGACTTGCAAGTTATTTATACCGTCGGCTTTTTTGGCATGATTGCCCACAGTATGAGGTAGACCACCACTCCTGGGAACACACCACTGACAAAACCGATCAGCACAAAAAGCAAGCGTACAATAGTTGGATCGAGGTTGAAGTAGTCGGCCAGGCCGCTTGCCACACCCCCGAGCATCACGTCGTTGCCTCTGTATAGTCGTTTAGTGTCCACTGTGCTTTCCCTCCTTTCGATTCTTTTTCTGTTCCGCCAATAGATACGCAACTTGGTGGAAAAAGGTAACAAAGTTGCTATCAAAGCTTAGTCGTCAACTTTCGGTCTGTAGACCTACGCCCCAAGACCCTTGACAATCCTGCACCATATCGGGTACTAAATAGAACAACCATAATTGAATATACAAAGGCAGTGACGGAGAGAGTACGTCGGGCGCATGCGCCCAGGGAGGGATAGGCCATAGACTGTGAGCCTACCCCGCGGAACCCGGCAGAAGTTCACTCCCGAGCCGGCAGGTGAAACGGAATTATGAGTTATGAATGTTGAATTATGAATTGGACAAGTTCCGAGCTAAATTCATAATTCAAAACTCATAATTCGACATTCAACAAGTAGTCTGCCCCGGTTGCTCACCGTTATTAGAGCTTGAGCGGTTTGGCCTTACTTCAATATGTCCAAACCGAAACCAGGGTGGTACCACGTGGCCGCGCTTCGTCCCTGACGAGCGTGGTTTTTGTTCGTTAATAATCGCTCAGTAAGACCCAGAAAATGCCAACACAATTCATAATTCAAAACTCATAATTCATAATTCTCCGAAGGAGGAGAGATGCCCTCATTACAGGAAGAGATAGAGGCCTCAAAACACGAGGCATTGGCTGCGCTGACAAAGACGGCTACAAGTGACGCCCTTGAAGAATGGAACAGGGAATATCTGGGGAAGAAGGGCCGGCTTACCGGCCTCTTCCGTGGCGTTGGCGCGCTGGCCGCCGAGGAACGAGGCAGCGCGGGCCAGGCTATCAACGCTGCCAAGCTGGAGTTGGAAGATGCATTCAGCAGGGCGTCGGCCAGCATCCTCACGGGCGAGCAGGAAAAACGATTAGCAGAGGAGGCGGTCGATATTACCTTACCTGGACGTCCGGTGAGTGCGGGCCACCTGCACGTTATCACCCAGACCGCCCGCGACGTTATAAGGGCCTTCCGCGACATGGGCTTCCAGGTGTACGAAGGCCCTGATGTCGAGCTGGATGTGTACGACTTCGAGTTACTCAATATCCCGCCAGAGCACCCCGCCAGGTCGATGCAGGACACCTTCTATGTAGACGACCGTCTGCTCGGCATCCGCCCCCTGGGAGCGAGCATGGACGAGCTACCCCCTGTGGTGCTTCGGACGCATACCTCGCCGATGCAGATACGCATGATGCGCCGGATTGCGCCACCCCTGCGCCTCGTAGTGCCCGGCAAGAGCTACCGCTCCGAGGCAACCGACGCTACACACGAAGCATATTTCACCCAAATGGAGGGTATGGCGATAGACAAGAAAATCACCCTGGCCGACCTGAAGGGCACAATGGCCGCATTCGCCCGCGCCATCTTCGGCTCGGAGCGACGCGTCCGCTTTCGGTGCGATTACTTCTCTTATGTAGAGCCGGGCGTCGACATCGCGGTGGACTGCATGGTATGCGGCGGCAAAGGCTGCCGGTCGTGCGGCAACACAGGCTGGCTGGAGATAATGGGCGCGGGCATGATCCACCCCCAGGTGCTCATCAACGGCGGCATCGACCCGGACGAGTACAGCGGCTTCGCGTTCGGCATGGGCTTCGAGCGCATAAGCATGCTCCGCCATTCCATAAACGACATGCGCCTCATCTACGGCAACGACCTGCGCTTCCTGCGCCAATTCTGACCGTATCAGGGTGCATTCGTAATTC
>JBBRVL010000190.1:0-7479 GCA_038246925.1 Chloroflexia bacterium | reverse complement strand
TGGGGATGCCGTGTACTATCTCCTCATTGACGGAGGCGCAAATACTACCGGGAAAAGGCGCGATGTCACGAAAAGGGTGGTAGCCCTTGAAGGTGGGGATTGCACCTTTACTGGTAATGAACTTGTACGCCATATCATCAAGCTCACGCGTAGTAACGCCAGGCTTGACGTGCTCTGATAGGAGCTGCAAGGTCTGGCCGACTATCTGCCCTGCCTTGCGCATCAGTTCTATATCTTTTTGTGATTTCAAATATATAGCCATCTTTACCTACAAGCCCACAATATACAAACCTACGATGGTGGCGAACCCATCAGCCTTTGTCATTCTGAACGAAGTGAAGAATCACTACGTGAGAGTATGTGCTAAGGAGACGGATTCTTCACTTCGTTCAGAATGACAATCCTTACTTTTATCTCATCTACATACTTGGCTCTACTTTTGAGATGGGTTCCAATCACGTTTCTCGTTTCTCGTTTCTCGTATCATCTCAAACAATGCATCATATCTTCAGTCACTTTTTCTACGGGTTGGTCACCGTTGATCTCGCATAAGAGGTGTTTCTCTCGATAGTATTGAATTATCGGCTGCGTCTGCTCGAAATAGATGGACAACCTCTTGATTGCTGTTTCCCGCTTGTCATCATCGCGCTGGTGAAGCTCTCCACCGCAGATGTCGCAGATGCCAGGCTGCTTCGGCGGGGCAAACTTCTCGTGAAAGATATGCCCACAGTTCTTACAGGTGAGCCTGCCTGAGAGCCGGTCAGTCAGCACGTTATAGGCTACGTTTATGTAGAGTGCGGCGTTGACGCGCCTACCCGTTTCGTCGAGCGCTTCATCCAGAGCCGCCGCCTGTGCGAGATTCCGTGGGAAGCCATCGAGCAGGACACCATTCCGGGCATCCGTGGCAGACAGCCTATCTATTATCATTTCTATAATAAGGTCGTCCGGTACAAGTTCCCCCCTGTGCATGTACTCTTCAGCGATAACGCCAAGCTCGGTGTTGCGCTTGCGGTGGTCCCGCAAGAGGTCACCGCTTGATATATGAAGCATCTGGAGGCGGTCATGCAGGATGTCCGACTGGGTCCCTTTACCGGCCCCCGGCGCTCCGAACAGTAATATAATCATTTGGCTATGACTCCGTTGTCACAGGCTACGTGAAACGTGAACGGTTAGGAGCCTCACGTTTCACGTTTTACGCTTCCTGATAACTAGCGGTTTATGAAGCCCTCATAGCGCCGCATGAGAAGCTGAGCTTCAAGCTGTTTCATGGTGTCGATAGCCACGCCCACGACAATGAGGAGGGCCGTCGAGCTAAAGGTGAGGGCCGCGATGCCCGTTATGATAGAAGCGAGGTAAGGGGCAATAGCCACTGTTCCGAGGAAGAGTGCACCTGCCACTGTAATACGCGTCAGTACCGTAGTGAGGAAGCGGTCGGTATTTGCGCCCGGACGTATACCGGGGACCGCGCCGCCCGACTTCTGGAGGTTCTCGGCGATGCGCTGTTGCTGGAACACCACACTCGTATAGAAGAAGGTGAATAACACCACCATCAGGAAGTAGACCAGGTTGTAAGGCAGCGAAGTCGGCTGGAAGAACTGGTAGATTGCCAGTGCAACATCGTGTACCCACCCCGTCTGCGACGTGGTGAAGAAGCCCGCCACAATCGCCGGAAACGACATGATCGAAAGAGCAAAGATGAGCGGGATCATACCGGACGAGTTGACGCGCAACGGTATGAAAGAGCTACCGGCCTGCCGCATCATCCGCCCACCGCGCATAATGCTGCGCGAATAGTGGACCGGAATGCGACGCTGGCCTTCGTTGATCAAGATAATACCGACCACAGTTATGAGGCCGAGTATTATGTAAAGTGCGACGCTGAATATACCCGCGCCTGCATCACCCGTTGTCCAAAGTGTGACAAGTTGGGCCGGGATGCCCGAGACAATTCCGCCGAAGATAATGATCGAGATACCCTGTCCGATACCCCTCTCGGTGATCAGCTCGCCTACCCAAACGAGGAACATCGTTCCCGCTACGAGGCTGATGATAACCACCAGGCTGGCAAGCCAGTTCGGGCCGAATAGTCCAAAACTGGGCAGCGCCTGGAACTGTGATTGGAGGAGCTGTGTCTGGCCGAATGCCTGGAGCGCCGCCAGAGGAATTGTAAGCCAATGGGTGTACTTGTTTATCTGGTTACGTCCGGCTTCGCCTTCTTTGCTTAGCTCGGTAAGACGTGGGATCACGCCGGTCAGGAGCTGAATAATAATCGATGCGGTGATGTACGGATAGACGCCCATCGCCGCCACGCTGAAGTTCTTCAGCGCGCCACCGGAGAAGATGTTGAGCACGTTAAAGATGCCCGAAAGGTCGTTCCCCTCGCCTGGCTGGCCCGGCTGTAGCAAGTTCCTGATGGCCTCAAGGTCTACGCCCGGCACGGGGATGTGCGCCACGAATCGGAAAACAACCAGCATCGCCAGCGTGAAGAGTATCTTACGGCGAAGGTCGGCAATTTTGAAGGCATTTATAACGGCCTGAAGCATCTTCTATCCTCTTTCAGTCTGGGAGCCTTTGCCCTGGCTCTGTTCTGCTCTTGCTGCCTGCCTTGCCTGGAATACTCGCACCGGGGCTTCGCTGCGCCCCTTCGAGCGTCGCGGCTGGACCTCAGTCTCGATCAGGGTAAGCGTGCCGCCTGCCGCCTCGATCTTCTGGCGCGCGCTCTCGCTCGCCTTATGCGCGCTGATGTGGAGGGCTGACTTGAGATCACCGTTCCCCAGCACTTTGAGAGGTAGGACGTTGTCGCGCAGGATACCCATGTCACGCAACGAGTCGGGCGTTACCTGGCTACCGGCCTCGATAGCATTTAGCTGTGCCAGGTTTACCAGGTTATATTCAGCCTTCCAGATATTTGTGAAGCCGCGCTTGTAAGGAAGCTGCTGTTGGATAGGTGTCTGGCCGCCCTGGAAGCGAGGGGGAACGTTGCCGCCCGTGCGCGCCTTCTGGCCCTTTGTGCCCTTACCAGCCGTCTTCACATGGCCCGAGCCGTGGCCTCGGCCAACGCGCTTGCGGTCCTTTGTAGCGCCCTTCGGCATTCTTAAATCGCTAAGTTTCATCTATTTCTCCATCGTCCAGTCATCAGCAGCCTGTTTTCCCTTGTGGGCTAACAACCAGCAACTAACGACTTGTTACACTTCTTCTATCTTCAGCAGGTGCTTGACCTTGAATAACTGCCCGCGCAATGTTAAGCTGTCGGGACGCTCAATCGTCTGGTTCAGACGATGAAAGCCTATCGCCTGGATGGTCGCCTTCTGGTCTTTCGCGTAGCCAATCGAGCTGCGAGTCCAGGTGATCCTGAGCGTCGCGCCTTCAGTCGGCTGCTTGCTGATTACTTTAGCTTCTGCCACGTCCGCCTCCTCCACCGCCACGGCCATCATTACGACCGCCGCGATTATCAGGACGGCCACCACCATCACGGCCGGGTGCAGCATCACGCTGGGGACGAGCATTCGCGCTCTTCGGGCCACCCTGATACTTACGCTCAGGCTGTGCCGTTGGCGCGCCACCGGGAGAAGTCGATTGAGCGGCAGGCTCCCTGGCGGGTTCTCCCTCGTGGCGGCCTTCACGGATCGCCTTTTGCAGGTTGAAATCCTTGCGGTAGAGGCGTTTCTCCATCTCTTCCTGGGGGATACCACGGCGTATCGCTTCATTCTCTACCGAGTGGAGCTTGGAGAGAGCCAACAGAGTGGCGCGCACCAGATTCACAGGGTTGTTGTTGCCAAGCGACTTGCTCAGAACATCCTTCACGCCCGCTGCTTCAAGTACCGCACGCACTCCACCACCGGCGATTACACCGGTTCCAGGAGCGGCGGGCTTGATGAATACGGTACTCGCGCCATAAGACTCGCGCACCTCATGCGGAATTGTGCCCCCTACCATTGCGACGCGGATCATATGCTTCTTGGCGTCCTCACCGGCCTTGCGGATCGAGTCGGGCACTTCGGACGCCTTGCCTGTGCCCGCGCCGACCGTGCCGTGGCCGTCGCCCACGACTACCACAGAGCTGAAGTTGAAGCGGCGACCACCCTTGACCACCTTCGATACGCGGTTAACCTGTACTAACTTCTCTTCGAACTCCGAAACGGGTCTTTCAATTCTTGCCATTATTCCTCCTCGGAAAGCTGTCAGCCGTCAGCTATCAGCTATTTTTGCTTATGCATTTGTGCCAATCGTTAGCCATTCCAGCCAAAGCATCAGAAAGCTGATGGCTGATAGCTGATGGCTGACAGCTAGAAATCGAGTCCACCTTCACGTGCGCCTTCGGCCAGGGCTTTGATGCGCCCATGGTAGAGGTAGCCGCCGCGGTCAAATACTACTTTGTTGAGTCCGGCAGCCTTAGCGCGCTCGGCTACGAGCTTACCTACGGCCTTTGCCTGCTCGATCTTGGCTGATTCGGCTACCGACTTGTCGAGGGTAGAAGCAGCCACGAGCGTGCGCCCCTCCGAGTCATCTATCACCTGAGCGTAGATATGATTGAGGCTGCGGAACACGTTTAGACGTGGTCTCTCCGGCGTGCCTATCGCTCGCGCTCTAACTCTATTGTGCCGCTTCTGACGCGACGTAAGCATATGTGGTTTGGCTCTCATGATCGTTTCCTTGATTTTGGATTTTGGATCTTGGATTTTGGATTTCTTGACTTTAGATAGCCTTCGATTAGCAATCTAAAACCCAAAATCCAAAATCCAAAATCGACTTTACTTCTTACCGCCTATTTTGCCTGCTTTACCGGCCTTACGACGAACGCGCTCACCCTGGTAGGTGATGCCCTTGCCCTTGTACGGCTCCGGCTTCCGTAGCTTGCGAATCTGGGCTGCCTGCTCACCGACTACCTGCTTGTCGATGCCACTGACACTGAAGCGGGTCGGCGTTTCGACATTGAAGGTGATGCCATCGGGCGGCTCGATACGCACAGGGTGGGAGAAGCCGAGCGAGAAGACCAGCGCACTGCCGTCTTTGGCGACACGGTAGCCTACGCCTGCTATCTCCAGGTTACGCGTGAAGCCGTCGGTCACGCCCGTCACCATGTTAGAAATGAGGGTGCGTGTGAGACCGTGCAGCGATCGGTGCATGTTGGTTTCAGCCGGGCGTGTCACAACGATCTGGCCTTCTTCCTGGTTGATATTCACTTCGGGCCGGAACTCCTGCTCGAGCGACCCCTTCGGGCCTTTCACGAGCATCTTGGTGCCTTCCAACTGTATAGTCACACCCTTAGGCACCGGAATCGGCTTATTTCCAATACGAGACATAATCGATTTCTCCTAGCTCTAGGACTACCAAACCTGGCAAATAACCTCGCCACCGAGGTTCTGCTTCCACGCATCACGCCCTGTCATCACACCCTGTGGTGTAGAGACAATCGTAACGCCGAGGCCGCTGAGGACCATCGGGATCTCCTTACGCTTGCTATAAACGCGAAGTCCTGGCTTGCTGACACGCTTGAGGCCTGTTACCACGGGCCTCTTGTCCTGTCCGTACTTGAGCCACACGCGGAATACGCGCCCACCCATCTCCGAGGGCACATCTACGTCTTTGATGAAGCCTTCATCCTTGAGGATGCGGGCGATATTCATCTTGATGCCGGAAGCCGGGATCAATACACTCTGGTGTCGCGCCATGCTGCCGTTGCGAATGCGGGTCAGCATATCAGCGATAGGGTCTGTCATGTTCATAAGCCGTATTTTCTCCTTGCGGCGACGGCCATAATGACCGTCCTAAGCACTTTATCCAATTACGAATTACGAATTACAAATTACGAATTGATCAGTTTCATATCTCATTTGTAATTCGTAATTCGTAATTCCGTTTTACCAGCTAGACTTGACTACGCCAGGGAGCCGTCCGATAAGGGCGTTCTCGCGGACGCAGATGCGGCACATGCCGAACTTGCGAATGTAGGCGCGAGGACGACCGCAAATCTTGCAGCGGTTGTGCGCACGTACCGCGAACTTGGGTGGGCGGTTTGCCTTTGCGATCATCGACTTCTTAGCCATCTTCTCTCCTTAATCTCTCCCGTTTCTATCAACTTTGGGCTTGGTTATGCGCCCTTTTGGAAGGGCATGCCGAGCAGTTGCAGTAAACGCCGACCTTCCTCGTCGTTCTTGGCGGAAGTTACGATTACGACTTCCATGCCGCGAATCTTGTCTACTTTGTCGTAATCGATCTCCGGGAAAATAAGTTGCTCTTTTAACCCCAGAGTGAAGTTGCCGTGGCCGTCGAACGATTGGGGCGACACGCCCGAGAAGTCACGCATACGAGCCAGCGATATATTAAACAACTTATCGAGGAAGTCGTACATACGAGCGCCCCGTAAGGTGACCATCACACCAATCGGCATGCCTGCACGCAGCTTGAAGGCCGCTATGGACTTCTTGGCGCGGGTGATCATCGCCTTCTGGCCGGTGATAATGCCGATGTCGCCTACAGCATTGTCGAGCGATTTCGCATTCTCACGCGCTTCGTTACCCATGCCGATATTTATGACTACCTTCTTGACCTGCGGAGCCTGCATGCGATTGGCATACTCGAATTCTTTCACCAAGGTGGGTAGCACTTCGTCGGTGTACTTCTGCTTGAGGCGCGGCACGTAGTTTTCGGGGCGAGGCTCGGACTTGCCATTCCTGCGGCCTTCAGCTACTGGAGTCGCTCCATCGCCCGCGGGCTGCGCAGCGGCGTCCCGGTCCTTATTCTTCTTGCCTTTTGCCTGCTGTGGCGCTTTCTCTTTGTCTGCCACGATCATTTCTCCTTACTATCTACCGGCTGGTCTCCCTTTGGGTTTCAGCCGCTACCCTAAGTAAACTTCCAAGCCCTGACTTAGCGACGCCCGCCCCACTTCTCCTGGTCGGCGTCGGCCTCGAAGACTTCTCCGCAGTTACGGCACTCGCGCACCTTCTGGTCATCGCCGAGGAGGGCATGGCCGATGCGTGTGCCACGGTCGCATTTGGGGCAGACAACCATCACCTTACCTATGTGCATCGGGGCTTCCTGCTCGACGATGCCTGCCTGACGGGCGCCCTGGCGACCACGCGTGTGGCGCTTTACGATGTTGATGCCTTCTATAACTATCTTATTATCGGTCGGGTGGACCTCGCGGACCTTGCCGCGCTTACCCTTGTCTTTGCCGGTTATCACCAGCACTGTATCATCACGCTTGATATTCATTACCTTCTCCTAACCGCTTCCTCTGACCCGCTGGCGACTTACAGTACTTCTGGCGCTAGCGAGACAATCTTCATAAACTGGCGCTCTCGCAGTTCGCGGGCAACAGGGCCGAAGATGCGAGTGCCGCGCGGCGCGTTCTGCGCGTTGATGATCACCGCCGCGTTGTCATCGAAACGTATGTGCGAACCGTCCGGGCGCTTGTACTCTTTGGCGGTGCGAACCACCACGGCGCGCACCACTTCGCCCTTCTTGACCGTACCGCCG
>JBBRVL010000189.1:0-7480 GCA_038246925.1 Chloroflexia bacterium | reverse complement strand
GTGTTGAGGGTGCGCTCGTTCGACGCGAACTTCTACAACAGCTTGCAATCTGCCAACACGTCGGCGAGCAAGAGCATAGGAGAGAATATAGTGAAGTCGGAGAAGGGCAAGGTCAGCCTGGAGGACTTGTTCGGGGAATAGCAAGTAGCCAGCACGCACATAACGCAACTTGAAGGAGGAGCACAATGGAGAACAGCCAGAAGCCGTTTCCACATTATGACTCGGCGCATTTCCGTGCTCGGCTGACTATAATATTCCTGGCGCTGAACGTTTTACTAGACTTGATCGCCCTCGGCTCGGGCTTCATGGAGATCGGTCTACTGTCATCTGTGCAGGAAGGGCGCACGATCACTGATGCCGAGGCAGAAGCCAACGATATTCGACAGGCGATAATTGGCGCCTTGCAGCTTCTGACGTTGGTGTTCACGGTAATTTTCTTTCTCATGTGGATACACAGGGCTCACCGGAATCTGCCCGCGCTTGGCGCCCGTGACCTCAAGTTTACCCCTGGATGGGCTGCCGGTTGGTTCTTCGTCCCATTTATGAACCTCTTCCGCCCTGTACAGGTAGTGACAGAAATCTGGAAGGCAAGCAGCCCTGAGACAAACACGTTGGATGGAACTGCCTGGAAATCCGCACCTGCCTCACCTCTAGTCAGGCTTTGGTGGGCCGCATGGATCATCGCGGGCGTTGTGGGCCAGGTCGCTGCTAGATTATCGTTGAGAGCGGAAACGTTGGAGACGATCCTGGTCAGCAGTTGGGCAATCCTTGTCTCGGACGCTATCGATATGGTAGCGGCCGTGTTAGCGATCCTGGTGGTCAGTAACATCGATAAGATGCAGGAAGCGAAGACCGCGCAAATAGCAACATTCACCTCTCCGCCATCATAGGATGCGGGTCAGGGTCCTGCACATACGTATTCACAACACTAAACATCACCGAAGGGGGGAACGGAGCACGGCTGCCCCATAAGATAGTAACAGTCCAGTTAGGTTAAGTCTTCGCTTATTCGCGCTTCACAACTCTTGCCCTTACCACCCCATTTCGTAATACTCTTGTAATATCGTTCACCCCCAGTTTAGGTCAGGCTGGTACAATTATATATGCATGACAGGCGCACGAGGCTGGTTCAAAGTTGCGGTACACCTATGCAGTGCGCCTGGTTCGTCATGTTGTAGGAAGATTTACATCTCGCAGATAGAATGTGAGGTATCATGATGATAGGTCAAACATATCAGAGCAACCGCCGGGCAGTGGTAGAGACAGTGCGAGCCGCAGCACTGAGATCGGAGGGGCGACTTGCCGGTGCGTCTGTAACAAGTGAGGATCAAAATTTGAACGCAGAGGATTGTACTGTCCTGATAGTGGACGATGAGCCGAACATAGTGGAGGTGGTTAGCGCTTATTTACAGCGCGAGCTATATAAAGTGGTAACCGCGATGGATGGCGAGGAGGCGCTACGGATGATAACCCAGCACTCACCCGACCTGATTGTGCTGGATGTCATGCTCCCCAAGCTGGATGGGTTGGAGGTCTGCCGCAGGGTAAGGGCAACGAGCAACACGCCGATCATAATGCTCACCGCCAGGGGAGAAGAGACAGACAAGCTGGTGGGCCTCGGCATCGGAGCGGACGACTATATCACCAAGCCGTTCAGCCCGAGGGAGCTTGTGGCGCGCATCAAGGCTGTGCTGCGGCGCTCTCAGGGTGTAGCAGCCCTCGAACCGGGGGCCGATGAGACATTGCGCTTCCCCAGCTTGAAAATTAACCCCCGCACACGTTCGGTCGAGACCGAGAAGGGCAATGTCGAGCTTACCGCCAAAGAGTTCGATCTCCTTTTCTTCCTGGCGAGCCATGCCCATGAAGTATTCACGCGCACACAACTATTGGACCAGGTTTGGGACTACTCCTATTACGGTGACACTTCGACCGTCACCGTCCATATCCGCCGCCTGCGCGAGAAGATAGAGCCAGATCCGATGCGGCCCAAGTACATCAAGACGGTATGGGGCGTCGGCTACAAGTTCGAGAAGTGAAGGTAGACTATGAGTACTGATAGCATGCGACAGACTGATAGGTCTACTCCGTCCTACGTCCGCGTTATGGGCCTGGCAATAGTCGGTCTCGTAGTGGCGATGATTGCGGCTGTGCTCGTTGCAGCCGCCACGTTCGGAATGCCCTTGCTGCCGCTGCCGAAGGACTTACAAGACCTCACATCTTTCCTTTCGGTCTCGGGGCTGGTGTCGGTGGTCCTCGGTGGAATAGGCTTCCGGTTGGGCCTCGGTACGCGCATCCCTTCGCTGGCGATTACGATGGCCCTAGTCTACCTCGTAGGGGCGGTAATCGTAGGGATCAACGTTTTCTATACCTCGTTGAATATGTTCCTGAATAAGGAGCACGACCTTCCCCTGCTAACTATCCTGCTTGTTTTCTCGGCAATAATCTCGCTCTTCTTCGCATTCTTCCTGTCGCAGAGCATGGTATCGCGGCTGAAGGACTTGCTTTCCCTATCTAGGAGCGTGGCTGCTGGCGACCTGAGCGCGCGCGTACCTGTTCGTTCTCGTGATGAGATCGGGCAGTTGACCGCCGAGTTCAATTCGATGGTGGAACAACTTGAACATGCCAGGGCTGAGAAAGAACGCCTGGAGGCTTCCAGACGAGAGCTTATAGCGGCAGTGTCACATGACCTGCGCACCCCGCTCGCAAGCATGCGGGCAATGGTGGAGGCCCTGAACGACGGCGTAGTGAGCGATACAGAGACGATCACGCGCTATTTGAGCAACATCCAGAACGAGACCAAACATCTCAGCACGCTGATAGATGATCTGTTCGAGCTATCGCAAATAGACGCCGGGGTGTTGAAGCTGCACCTCGAACCGACGTCGATAGAAGACCTTGTGTCAGATACGCTAGAGAGCATGACCGCGCAGGCTGAGAAGAAGAAAATACGCCTGCATGGGCAGGTGGAAGGGACGCCGGTACGTGTGCCCCTGGACGCGCCGAGGATGCAGAGGGTGCTATATAACCTGATACAGAACGCTATACGCCACACCCCGGCAGACGGGACAGTAACGCTCACAGTGCGCGGCCAATCTGATCGGATAGAGCTGCTTGTGGCCGACAGCGGCGAAGGGATAGCGCCGTCCGACCTGCCGCATATCTTTGAGCGATTCTACAGAGGGGAGCCAGCCCGCACACGTGCCAATCGCGCCGATGCTACGGGGGCAGGTCTTGGTCTGGCTATATCAAGGGGAATAGTGGAGGCGCATGGTGGCACTATCACCGCTGTTTCGGGGCCGGGTGAGGGTGCTACCTTCCATGTCGTTCTACCGTCTACCTCGGCAACGTACAAAGGTTTGACTTTGTAGTGGAGTGGGTCGCTAGTTAGCATAAGTTCAAATCAACACAAGAACAAAAGGGTGGCATGGTAGCCACCCTTTTGTTCTGTCTGAAGCTATTTTGCCGTGGGACGTTAGAAAGTGGGGCCACCATCTTTCTCGGGGGGCTTTTTCCCACTTGGGAGCGGCATAGGCTCACCTTTGTACTCTTCGCCCGCGAGCGAAGTTGAGGCATCAGTGGTGGTGTAGTCCACATCAGTGGCGGCTGGTGGGGACGTACGAGATGGGATTGGCAACGGGACGTTAAGGCCGTAGCCGGATACTTCATCGGACGAATCGTCGCTTGGGTCTGTTGGTCGGTTCTGATCGCTCATCTTTTTTCTCCTTTTGGATTGTCTAGACAATTGACGTTACTCTCACACTAATCGGACGGCCCTACCGCCGTTCCTCTCATAGGCTGAACCGGTTGTGATCATTCACTCTGTCCACCACCGCCAGGGTGAGGGAGACAATCTGTTCAGCTTCTACCGTGAGTGTAACCGACGAATATGCGGTGCGCAGCCAAGAGCTTTACAAACTCCCTGTAAAATTTAATACAGCAGAGCACCCGCGCACTGATAGGGCGCACGTTGGCAGCTATCAAGCAAAGCTCAAGAATCGCCGCAAGTAGAGCCTATTGTATCAGTCGAACGAGTAGGTGTCAATAGGTAGGCCATAAATAGTGGAATCTGGAGGCCGGGTAAAACAGTTCATCGAACGTACCCTGCCACAACGAAGGTGGATGTGTACAACTTCCAGTTTTACCCTATTGACTCGACCCTGGACATCCTCTATACTATGGCTACTTCGCACTTACTGGTTCGCCAGTGGAGACGAAGGAACAGAAGGCCAGACGGTCCGCAAGGATTGTTTGGCTTTTCTGTTTGTATAGAACACAAAGAGAGCGCATCCCATGTGGGATGCGCTCTGCTTATGTAATATATAACCGGGGCCTATTGGCGAGGGCTACCTCTTACCGAGGGCGAAGCGGCGGGTCGCCAGGCCGGAGAAGAGCAGTACGCCCGCGCCGAGCGCCAGGAGCCACAGGCTGTTGTCGCCTGTGCCGGTCTTCGGCATGTTGGGGCTTACACCTGGGGTCTCGCTCGTGCCTACCATTCGGACGCTGAAGCGAGCGACCGGACCGCTCCAGTTGAACTCGCTGCCAACGTCGGCCTTACCAATGATGCCGGGGTGCATACTGATCGGCTGCCGCGGGCTCGTAGCGACGCCACTGTTGTGACCGCCAAAGGGGGGGCCGGGCACGTTGGAGGCCTTTTCGTCATTCTCTTCTGTGCCTGCATCATAGGCCATCGTCTCTTTGTCGCCCGCCGAGGAGAGGGCCATATTGTCCAGGCCGGTGAAACCATCGTTTGTCTGGACGAGCATTGTAGCTGCCGACAACACATCGCCTTCGTGGGCTTTGATCATCAACGTGACACTCGTGCCGGGCATCAAGGGGGCAGTGCCCATGCTTACGTCCGTTGCGACTCCCTTGAGTTCCGCCGCGAGCTTGTCGTTCATTCCTTCCTCAGCAACAATGCGTACGCCTTCAGATACGGGCTGACCGACCTGCCAGGTATGAGCGGACGACGCATGGGTCGCTATGATAGGGGGCGAAAGGACCTGCTTGGTGGCGAGATTGGTGATAGTCACCTCATAGGTATTCGTCGCCATACCCTGAGCCGATGCGCCAATCGGGGCTAGCACTACGCCTAGCATTGAGAGCATTCCAAGTCCTGTGGCCGCTATCCTGAGTTTAGACATTGTTCTCCTCCTGTGAGTGTAATATTTCCAAATTGATGAGGAGCTGAGTAATATGCCGGACTGTTGCTCCTCGAGTGTCGTACTTACTTTACAGTGACCACCTTGCCAATAGATAAAGGTTCTTACAGGAAGATTACAGAAACATTACGCATTATTTTCCATCTGCCTGGTACGCAAGTTGCATATTGGATGATGACGGCTGCGATCTAGTGAGAGGAGATAACAATGAGCGAGAAAATAAGTAAAAGAGATGATACTAATCCCGAGGAAGGCGAGCGCAAGTATGGGGACGTGGAGTTCGCCGACCCTGTGAATAAGAAGTATCCAATAGATAATGCCGAGCACACCAGGGCGGCATGGAGCTACATCAACCAGAAAGATAACGCGGCAAAGTACGAGGCGGGTGAGGTAAGCAAGATCAAGGAGAGTATCAAGCGAGCCGCAAAGAAGCACGGAGTGGAGATCAGCGAGGAATAAGGCGGGGCTACAAGTTATCTCAAAAATGCTAACCTCCCTGTGAGGCGCACTCACCCTTAGATTTGTTATTCTGAGAGGGTGTCTAATAATAGAGGGAAAGACGAGAAATATCCTTTGTCATTCTGAATACCTCACTAACAAAATAGTTACAGGATTGACAGCGCCCGGCGGATAAATCCACGGGCTACATCAGAGCAAAGTCCACCTACGTGGACTACCCTTCCCCCACCGAGTCCGCGCAGGCGGACTTTGCTCGCGAACAGACCGCGAATTGATTCGCTGGGCGTTGCCTGACATATTTTCGTTAGCGAGGTATTCAGTACCTCACTAACAAAGTTGCGTCCGTAACGCTGGCATCTTGCCGGCAAGAATTGACTTCCAAGATGCCGCCGGGACGGCAGCGCTATCTGACATATTTTAGTAGTGAGGTATTCAGAATGACAATCTAAACAGAGTGCCTCTTGTGGGGCAGGTATTTATGAGATGGCTTGTATTCTTACCTTGTAGCGAATAGGGCGCATTGGAATCCAACCGCTGCTTGAGCATGAGCAAAGCCGCAATTGGCTTGACTGAAACTGTTATAATAGGTTGTCACTGGGGGTGGGCTTGGCGTGGCCTGGTTGCCCTTCTTTTCAGGCCTGGGAGGTAAGAACTTGTATCCTCCCGGCCTTACTTTGAATGGATAAGGGGACAATCTGATTTTGGATTTTGGATTTTGGATTGTTAAACTTAGTTAACATGGTGTCCGCGAGTAATGAAGGTCAAGAGCGCCAATATATCGAGACGTTGGTAGTGGCGCTCGGTGGGAATGCGATCCAGCGCGCCGGGGAGAAGGGAACGGCAGCCGAGCAGTTTGCCAATGTTAGCAGCGCGATGGCATCGGTCGCGGAGCTGGCGGCGAGGGGCTACAGGGTTGTATTGACCCATGGTAACGGTCCGCAGGTAGGTACGATACTCGTACAGCAGGCGGCAGGCGAGGCGGCAGAGGGCATACCGGCGATGCCTATGGACATCGCGGGAGCTATGAGCCAGGGGCAGTTAGGCTACATGATGCAGCAGTGCCTACAGAATGAGCTTCGGAAGAGGGGCAAGCCCTGGCCGGTGGCAACGGTGGTCACGCAAATGGTAGTCGATCCGAATGATCCGGCTTTCGAGAACCCGACCAAGCCGGTCGGCCCATTCTACACAGACGAGAAAGCTGAGGAGCTTCGCAAGCGTGGATTCCATGTGATAGAAGACAGCGGCAGAGGGTACAGAAGGGTAGTGCCTTCGCCCCAACCGGCGGCTATCGCTGAAATATATGCTATCAGGACGCTGGTGAACAGTGGAACCCTGGTGATATGCGCTGGCGGTGGCGGCGTGCCGGTGCTGCGTGATGGCGAGGGGCTGTTGCACGGTGTGGAAGCCGTCATAGACAAGGATATGGGCGCTTCCCTGCTGGCGCAGAAGTTGGAGGCGGACCGCCTGCTCATATTGACCGACGTGGAGAAGGTAGCAATCAATTTTCGCAAACCGGACCAGCAAGAGCTAGATAAGGTAAGCGTCGACGAGGCGAAGAGGTACATCGAGGAAGGTCACTTCGCGGCGGGAAGTATGGGACCGAAAGTAAAGGCCGCAATGCAGTTCGTGGAGGCGGGAGGCAAAGAGGCCATCATTACACGGCTCCAGAGCGCGATAGACGCAATAGACGGCAAGACGGGAACAAGCTTTACGGAATTATGAATTTTGAATTTTGAATTTTGAATTAGTGAGAACGAACGTCAATTCAAAACTCATAATTCAAAATTCATAATTACCCGACGAAGGAGGGTGTCATGGCGGTTAGCATGAAGGGGCGGAGTCTGGTTTCGAGCGCGGATTTG
>JBBRVL010000188.1:0-7481 GCA_038246925.1 Chloroflexia bacterium | reverse complement strand
GACGCGAGGCATCTGCTTCACCGACGCCGACCAGCACTTCGACAACACCTCGAACACGCACCACGTGGCCGAGGACACCTACGGCAATATCCTCTTCAAAGGCGCGCTACGAGATACTTCCCGCCTCGGCTTTGAAGGAATCATCAAAGTAGACCACGGCGCACAGAGGACCGACTCGTATCTGACGATGAATACCCTCTTCCTGAGCGAAGGCTCACGGGCAAGCTCTATACCGGGCCTTGAGATACTGGCGGACAACGTCCGGTGTTCACACGGCGCGACGGTCGGCACGGTGCTGGAAGAGCAGGTCTTCTACCTGATGAGCCGTGGTATCAGCCGCATAGACTCCGAAAAGCTGATAGTTGGCGGCTTCTTCGAGCCTGTTATCGAAGAGATGCCTCTCGAGTCGGTGCGCCAGCGCCTGCGCGATATTGTGCAGGAGAAGGTGGGCCTCCCAAGAATAGGCAAGGAGGCCCAGCGGCCAGGTTAGAGGCAGGGGTTCCGCATCATGGACGTGAACCATAAAGGCACAGTGGAAGCGGGATACGACCGGATGTCCGGCGCTTATCTCGCTTCCAAAGACCCAAATGATAAGGCAACAAGGGAGGCGTTGGACGAAATTATCGAGCTCTTGCCTGAAGGAGCCGCTGTGTTGGACCTCGGTTGTGGGGCGGGTTACCCGGTCGCGCAGAGGCTGGCGCAGCGGTTCGTCGTCACAGGGGTAGACATCTCCGCCGAACAATTGAAGTTGGCGAGAGAGCGTGTGCCGGTTGCCAAATTTATCAAAGCCGACATGACGGAGTTGGAACTGCCGCAAGGCTCGTTCGACGCTGTGATAGCCCTCTATTCTATTATCCATGTACCGAGGGAGGAGCATGGGGTGCTACTCCGCAAGATACGCAGGTGGCTCAAGCCTGGAGGCATCTTCCTGGCGACCTGGCCCATTACCGAGTGGGAAGGCGAGGAAGAGAACTGGGAGGGGTGGGGCGCTACCATGTGGTGGAGCCACTTCGATAAGCAGACCTATATCGATATGCTTGGCAACTCCGGCTTCGAGATCGAGTGGGCAGAAGAGAAAACAAGCGGCAGCGAGACGTGGATGTGGGCTTTAGCAGCAAGGCGAAGTAGGTCCGACGACGTAGCGAAGAGTTAATGCCACCTAAGATACGCCAATTGAAGGCGGACCTACGCAAGGCAGGTTTCCAGGAGCTACCAGGGAAGGGAAGTCATACAAGATGGAAGCACCCACTACTGCCGAGGATACGGATCACAGTCGCAGGTAATGATGGGGATGACGCGCAGCGCTACCAGGAAGCTCAGGTGCGCCAGGCGCTGGAAGAGTTGCGAGAGGCACAAAGGAGGCAACCATGAGTAATACTAATAAATACGACAATTATTCCGTAATAATGGAATGGGACCCGGAGGACCATATTTATGTCGTGACCATACCAGAACTCCCCGGGTGTATGACTCATGGGGCTTCTCTCGAAGAGGCAGCCCGGCAGGCCAAAGATGCTATCGAAAGCTGGATAGATGGCGCGCGTGAAGAGGGTGAGACTTTGCCGCAAGCACGTTACTTCGATCTTGATTGCTACAGCAGTATCGTCCACAGCACGCAACGTGAGTACAGCCACTCCCAAAAGGCCAGTTGAAATCCTCAGTGGATAAGAACGGCTTACTAGTACGGACGAGGAGGGTAGCGAAATGACAGGAAATACCCAAGAAGACCTGTACGGCAGGGTAACAGTAGCTGAGATCAGGGCCTCCGATTTGCCGACTGTGGGCAGCCCCCTTTCGCCTGATAACATATCCGCGGCAAGCAGCGGGCCGGTAGATTGGACCAAGATACGCGCCGACTTCCCGATCCTGTCGCGCACGGTACACGGCAAGCCCCTCGTCTATCTCGACAGCACGGCCACGTCGCAGAAACCACAGGGGGTGCTCGATGCGATGGAAGACTATTACCGCACCACGAACGCCAACATACACCGTGGCGTGTACGAAATGAGCGAAGTAGCCACCGACAGGTACGAGAAGGCGCGTGCGCGAATTGCAAAATTTATCAACGCGAAGAGCAGCCGCGAGGTTATCTACACGCGCAACACCACCGAGGCTATCAATCTTGTCGCCCAGAGTTGGGGTCGGATGAACCTGCGCGAAGGCGACGTAGTGCTGCTCAGCAAGATGGAGCATCATTCGAACCTTGTTCCCTGGCAGATGCTCGCCGCCGAGAGTGGAGTGACGTTGCGCTACCTCGACGTAGATGCTAATGGAATGCTTGTGCTGGACGACCTCGAAGAGATGCTGCGTAGCGTCAAGATTGTGAGCGTGACCCACATGAGCAACGTGCTCGGCACGATCAACCCGGTTGATAGGATAATCGAGGCAGCGCACAAGGCAGGCGCGCTGGTTATGCTGGATGCGGCCCAGAGTGTGCCCCACCTGCCTGTGGATGCGCAGGCGCTAGATGTTGACTTCCTGGCTTTCTCGGGGCATAAGATGTGCGGGCCTACGGGCATCGGTGTGCTCTACGGCAAGCGGCACCTTCTCGAAGAAATGCCCCCGTTTATGGGCGGCGGCGACATGATCAACACCGTCACCCTCGAAGGCTTCACACCCAACCAGCTACCCTGGAAGTTCGAGGCCGGGACGCCCGCCATCGCGGAAGCTATCGGTCTGGGCGCGGCGGTAGATTACCTTTCAGCCATCGGCATGGAAAACGTACACGCCCACGAACGGGAGCTAACAGAGTACGCCCTCAACCGGATGCGCTCCCTCCCCGGCGTGACCCTGTACGGACCCGACCCCAAACGATCCAAAATCCAAAATCCAAAATCCAAAATGAGCAAGGGGGGAGTCATATCCTTTGCCATCGAAGACGTCCACCCCCACGACATTGCCACTATCCTGGACAGCGAAGGTATAGCCATACGCGCAGGCCATCACTGCTGCCAGCCCCTGATGCATCATCTCGACGTGCCCGCGTTGGCGCGCGCCTCTTTCTATATCTACACTACGAAAGAAGATATAGATAAGCTGGTGGAGGGGATAGAGAAGGTCAGAAGCATATTCGCGTAGGAGCTATGAGAATATGGCCGTCAACATAGGGGAAGAGAACAAGTCCCGTTCCGTGGAAGCTGCTCTGCTTGATAGGTTCAACGACGCGTTCAACCGCCACGACATAGACGCTATAATGTCGATGATGACCGATGACTGCGTATTCGACAACACCTTCCCCGCACCCGACGGCACGCGCTACGAGGGCCAGGCGGAGGTCAGACGATTATGGGAAGAGTTCTTCCGAAGCTCACCGAACGCACAATTCGAGCTTGAAGATATACACGTGAACGGGGATCGCGGAGTGCAGCTCTGGACCTACAGGTGGGCGGATGCGGAGGGAGTGGCGGGGCACGTGCGCGGAGTAGATGTGTTCCGCTTTCGGGATGGCAAGATTGCGGAGAAGCTTTCTTACGTTAAGGGGTAGGCCGGAGGGCGTATGTCGAAGGAGACGGTACGGCTCGACTGGCTGAGCGGACAGTTGTTCTTGCTACGCGACCGCAATGACTTCCCTATAGTAATGACCCAGCCCAACGGCGTGAACGGGGCCGACCTACTGCCTCTGAGCGTGATCGGCTGCTCCGCATGGGACGTGGTGAGCATCCTGCTGAAGCAGCGCCAACAAATAACGGCGGTGCAGGTAGTTGCCGAGAGCGAGCGTGAGGATGAGCCACCCTGGAAGTTCAAGAAGATGCGCATCGTTTACAAGCTCTCCGGCCGTGACATCGATCCTGCACGGGTGAAGCAGGCTATCGAGTTGACCGAGAACAAATATTGCTCGACCTATGCTACTCTGAGAGATGTTGTAGATATCCAGAGCACGTTTGAGATCATTGATGAGTAGATCTGAGATTACTTCAGTACTCATCAGAAATTATATAGGAATCCGGCAGAAAACTATGGAGCATACAAGAGTCAGGAAGATACCCTCCAAACCACACCCGCTTCCCAGTGAGAAGTGGGACGATGGGTGGGTGCGCCCAATACTGCATCAACTCAAGCGGCCTCTTAACTATCTAAGAGAGCTAATCTTGGAGAATGCTGCGAAGGTGGTCTTTTGGAGTGGGTTAGCGAGTACACTTGGTGGGTTGGTGTGGATCACGCTATTTCTTTTCGTTCAGTTTTATATGACCATCGTTTATGGGGACTATTATGACTCTCCATTCTATGATTATTACTATAATATTGCCTCAGAGTTTTATCGCAATATGAACGTACAACTGGTTCTCGTTCCAATATTACTCTTCTTGATCGCTCTTGTTGGACTGTATCTATATACTCGTCAACAACACGAAAGTTATAGCAGATACGGGTGGTTTGGGCTTAAACTTTCATTCGCAGGCATAATCTTGGTTATCATTGGTAGACTGATATTGCAGTGGCTATCATCAGCCACATATGAAGGGCTTCTTAATCTCTCCTCGCTGTTTCAGCAAGAAGAACAGTCTGATTTTCAAGGCTTTATACTACTACCTCTTCATACTAACATTCTATGGCCGACAACAGAGGTCTCATCCTGGTACTATGCTATGATGCCGGGATTTCTGGTGCTTTCAGCGGGATTAATACTATATGGGGTTGCTGCTATCAAAGCGAGAATTTTACCAAAAGTAGGCACCTTATTACTCATTATCAGCTCAATGGCGGTGCATGTATTTCCCCTAGCTGTTGATATGCTGTTCCCTTATGATGAGGCACAACGGATATATGAAGGCGGTGTTTTCACACTATTACTCGTCTTGTTTGGGATGGGCTGGATGTGGCTAGGTTATGTTCTATGGTCCACAACCCCCTTTATGCGTTCGCGCTATGAAGACATAAGATTAGGCACACACCAGTAGGTTCTATTACCTAGCCGTAGAAGAAAGTGAAACAATGGACTCCATCTACAAAGAAGAAATCATAGACCATTACAAGAACCCTCGCAATTTTGGGGTGCTTGACGCGCCTGACGTGCATGTGCAGGCGAACAATCCTCTGTGCGGGGATAAGCTTTCGATGGACCTGCATCTGAAGGATGGGGTCGTGGAGGACGTGCGCTTTAACGGCAGGGGGTGCGCCATCAGCCAGGCTTCGGCCTCGATGCTGACCGAGGAGATGGTTGGGAAGTCGTTGGATGAGCTTGCTAAGACTACCAGGGAAGATATACTTCAAAATCTGGGCATCGAAGTGAGCTACGCCCGGATGAAGTGCGCTCTATTGTCGCTCGGCCTGCTGAGGTCGGCGCTTGTAGAGGCAGGCGTGGCGCTCGACTTTGAAGAAGAGTGAGCCGGAGATGCAGACGGCCGCCCGCGAGCATTCTACCCCACCAACCAGACAGACAGGAGAGCAATGTTCATCAATAAGGACCGGCCAGGCTGGACCGCGATGCTGGCGGCTGTATTCTGCATTGCTATGGCGCTGGTGCAGTTATACCTGGGTTTGCAGACGGGCGGGGTGCCGCCGGAGTTCGCGTTGTACCTGGCGCTGGGGCTTATTTTCGCGGCGATGTGGTACGCATTCAGGAAACTTTAGCCGTTTATTCACCGAGTTCGCTACGCTCATGGCGCAGAGAGCGCAGAGAGTTTCAAAGGGGTTTTGTGCCCATTCAGCTTGCGAATTGTTAGATCAAAAAACCAACCACATTAATCTCTGCGCTCTCTGCGCCTCTGCGGTGAATTAAACCCTACGCCCTTAGCACCTATATCTGTGCCATGACGCTCATTGCACGCTTCTGTTATAATCAAGCATTAATCTACCAAAATTAGGGAGTACAGATAAGTTGAATGTTACTCGTGAAGATTTGCCAGGGCGGCAGGTGGCGCTCACAATCGAGCTTGAGCCGGAGTTAATCAACAGCGCGCTCGACAGGGCGTACAGGCAGATGGTCAACCAGGTGAATGTCCCCGGCTTCCGCCGAGGTAAAGCGCCGCGCTCTATCCTCGAAAGCTACGTCGGCAAAGAGATGCTGACAGAGCGAGCAGTAAAGAATATCCTGCCGCAGACCGTGCAGGATGTCATTACCGCCGAGAATATAGAGGCTATGGACATCGGTGAAGTTGACATCGTCAGCACCGACCCGCTCTGTGTGAAAGTGGTAATCGTTCAGCCGCCGAAGGTGGAGCTTGGGGAATATGGCGCAATCCGCGTCGAGAAGAAGCCGATAGAGACGACCACCGAGCAGGTCGATGAGGTGCTGTCCGAACTAAGACGTGAGGGCGCGCCCTGGAACGAGCTTACAAGCCCTCGACCTATCCGCGAAGACGACATGGTGTACGTCAGCCTCGAAGGCTTTACCACTGAAGGTCCTATGCAGGAGGCTACCCGCGATAACTTCCCCACATTAGTAGGCGCACACTACGGTGGCTTACCCGAAGTTGTCAACGAGGCGCTGGTCGGGATGTCGATTGGCGATGAGAAGGATATTACCGAGACGTTGCCCGACGACTATCCTACCGAGTCGCTTTGGGGCAAGGACGCTAGCTACCATGTGACCGTCCTCTCGATGAAGGAGCAGGAGCTACCGGAGCTGAACGATGAGTTCGCCAAAACGCTGGGTGAATATGAAACGATAGATGCGCTCCGAGAAGCAATCGAGAAGAACCTGCGCCAGCGCGCCGAGGAAGCGACCGAGTCGAACCAGCTAAATCAGGCTATACATGAGCTTGTATCAACTTCAACGGTGGAAGTGCCGGAGATGATGATCAAAGAAGAGCTTGACCTGATGCTGAAGAGGCTGGAAACGAGGCTCAAGGCGCAGAGGCTTTCGTTGAGGCAGTACCTAACATATAACGGCATGACCGAGGAAGAGTGGCGGCAGGCCAACCGTGAGAAAGCCGAGGAAAGGTTATTTCGTGGACTGGTGTTGCAGGAGTTCGCCGGACGTGAAAGCATCTCTATAGAAGAAAGTGAGATCGAAGGCGAGATCGAGGGGATGCTTGAGCGGTTTGAGGAAGAGGCCGAGAAAGAGAAGGCGCGGACGGCCCTCAGCAGCCACGACATGCGCCACGGCCTGGAAGACCACATCTACCAGCGTAAGATCATCGACAGGCTGATCGGCATCGCGGAGGGAAGTATCAAAGCAGCGCCCAAGCCTGCGGAAGAAGAGAAGCCCGAATTGAAGGCAGGCGAAGACGGTGCTGCTAGTAATGGTGATGCCACCGACCTGGAGGAAGCAGGTGGGGCAGCAGAAGTCCTCGGCACAGAAGGCATAGACACGAAGTCGCCCTATGAGACGGGCGAAGCAGAAAGCGGGGGTACTCCTTCCGATGCGCCCAGGCTTGAGAACAAATCCGACAGTTAGGGCTTGATGGTTTAGGACTTTCGCTCAGGCAGGGCTGAAAGCGGTGATGTGAGGGTTACGCAGTTCAGCACGTAGATAATCACTGAGCAAGTCAGCCTGAGCACGATACAATGATTTGCCAAGCCGTTGGGCGGAAACCTTG
>JBBRVL010000187.1:0-7509 GCA_038246925.1 Chloroflexia bacterium | reverse complement strand
GGCGGCTTCCTGGTGCAGATGCGCGACGCGGTTGATGAAGAAACGCCGATGGAGCCTGTCACCCTGCGCCACCCTACGCTTGAGGAGTTGGCCGATCTGGTTTTCGCCTGGCGCGCGGTAAAGCATGTGCGGTCTAACGCAATCGTGCTGGCGCGAAGGATGGCGACCGTCGGCATCGGTGGCGGTCAGACAAGCAGGGTCGACTCTGTGAAGATAGCGTGCAAGAAAGCCGGGGAATACGCTCGTGGAGCGGTGATGGCTTCTGATGCGTTCTTCCCCTTCCCCGACGGTATTGAGGCGGCAGCACAGGCTGGAGTGACAGCGGTTATCCAGCCGGGCGGCTCGGTGAACGACGATGCCGTGATAGAAGCTGCGGACGTGGCAGGTATGGCTATGGTTTTCACCCGCAAGAGGCATTTCAAACATTAAACGGGATGCTATAGGGTGTGAAGAAAAGTGGATACGTAAGTGGTAAAGTCGAAGGTCGAGTACAATGAACCGTAAGGAGACACAAAAATTGCAGAGCAAACTTCAGACGTCGTTCTTGCCCGCTCCCGAGCCGGTTCGTCTATCTGAACATTACGCACCTGATGAACGTATCGTACTGCATGAAGGCGATACACGGAGCTTCTTGCGCTCTTTACCAGATCAGTATGTGAAGTTAATCATTACATCCCCTCCTTACAACATAGGAAAAGCCTATGAGACCAAGACGAGCATCGAAAAATACCTGAACGCTCAAGAAGCGGTCATCGATGAGTTAGTACGTGTCCTAGACGATAAGGGTAGCCTCTGCTGGCAAGTGGGTAATTATGTTCAAGATGGTGAGGTGTTCCCACTTGATATATTTTATTACCGCATATTCAAAGAGCGCGGCCTGAAGCTTCGAAACCGGATTATCTGGCACTTCGGCCATGGCCTGCACGCGTCGAAACGCTTCTCAGGTCGCTATGAAACGATCCTATGGTTCACCAAGAACGATACCTATACTTTCAATTTGGACCCCATCAGGGTGCCGTCTAAGTACCCTGGAAAGCGGCACTTCAAAGGACCTAAGAAGGGCCAACCTTCGTCAAACCCGTTGGGCAAGAACCCATCAGATATTTGGGAGTTCGTTGCTCATGAGTGGGAAGTTGCATTGTGGGATATACCCAACGTCAAGTCCAATCACCCAGAGAAGACGGCTCATCCATGCCAATTTCCAATCGAGCTAGTAGAGCGGTGTGTATTAGCCCTTACTGACGAAGACGATTGGCTGCTGGATCCCTATTCGGGGGTAGGCTCGTCGTTGTTGGCAGGCTTGAAACACAATCGTAGGGTGATTGGCTGCGATAAGGAACCTGACTACATCGAGATTACAAAGGAACGTATACAGAGCCTTAAAGATGGACGGCTTGGGATGAGGGAGGTGGGAACCGAGGTCTTCACTCCTACAGGACGAGAGAAAGTAGCCCAAATACCCGAAGAATGGAAAGTGCTTGGTGCTATTAGCACAGGCGAGCTTGTATGATTATCGGGGGCGTCTATTCCTTCAACAATGGTCTGGACTACATAACCGAGAAATACCCTGACCTGTATGATGAAATCAGGGCGATAATCACAGCCGTTGACGCGACCCAGCACAAAACCAAACAGAGCAAGGAAAGAAGAACTGCAGGCCGGTACTTTTACCAACCCAGTTCTCTCAACAAGGCATTCAAGGCAGAGTTCCAGGAACGTGGCTGGGTACATCAGACTGTCAAGTGCGTATATCCAAGTGAGTATTATGCCCCTGAGTACCAACGTCGAGTTGTAGTGAAAGGCGCTTTCCGCGACATTGATTTCGTCAAACGAAAGCTAGGGGTCGAAGTCCAGTTCGGCAAGTATTCATTCATGGTGTACAACGTGAGCGCCAAAATGACTATTTTCAAGAATCTCGGCATTATAGATGCGGGTGTCGAAATAGTGCCGATGAGGCAGTTGGTGAGTGAGATGTCCTCCGGCGTATCATACTTCGAGCAATTTATCTGGGACTTGCAGCACAGAGGGGTGTCCAACATAGATATACCTGTGTTGATCTTGGGGATCGATGTTGATTACCAGGATCCTTCTGCCACGAGTCGGGGAACGCCGAAAGTCGTGCCAGAGATCGCATCCGATGAATGAATATACGCATCTGCAAGAGGCACTTCAAGCACTAGCAGTTATGCAGACCGATCTTGCAGCGTTCCTGGCGCGACATTCACCTCTAGCAGAAGAGGAGGCAGTGTGGGGCCAGGGTAGCATACGGCTGCGGATCAGGTGTTATCTTGGCCTTGAATTGCCTCCACTCAACTACCTTACATCGGTGCGCAGTCTCATCTTTCAGGATGATTCTCTGCTCGTGATGCGCAACATAGATGATACGCACATCTATCCCGGCGGGCGACGTGAAGGCGGCGAAACGCTCGAAGAGACAGTGTGCCGAGAGCTACTGGAAGAAACCGGCTGGGAAGTCACTGAGTTCGCTCGCCTTGGCTTCATACACTTCCAGCACCTGACCCCGAAGCCAGAGGTTTATCTCTATCCATATCCCCACTTCATCCACGTAGTGTATATGGCAAAAGCATCTCACTTCGTAATGGGTGCCAGAGTGGAAGATGACTACGAACTGGAGGCTGCGTTCCGGCCTGTCAGCGAAGTGCGGGAGATGACTCTTTCTCCCTGCCAGCACGTATTCCTCAAGGCTGCATTAGAAGCACGCGCATAAGCTAACAGGCACTTCTACGCGCCTCATCTCGCGGTTGGTTACGCCGATGCTGATTGAAAATCTCGTACAGCACCACACTCGTTGCCACGCCCAGGTTGAGCGAGTCGGCGGTTCCGACCATTGGAATCTTCACGAGTAGATCGCACGCTGCCTGTTGCTGTATGGAGAGGCCCAATCGCTCGCTGCCCATCAGCAGGACTGAACGGCTTGGGTAGGTGATTTGGTGGTACTCATCGGTAGCGGTTGGGGATGTGCCGATGACAGTATAGTCGTTATTGCGGGTCCAGCGCGCAAATTCGTCAAAGCCTGAGCGTATCATCTGGAGGGCGTAAAACGAGCCCATGCTGGCGCGTATGGCGGTTGGGTGGTACGGGTCGGTCGTATCACCCAGAAGGATCAACCCCGCAACGCCCGTCGCATCACACGTTCGCATGATAGCGCCCAGGTTGCCAGGGTTGCCCACACCATCCAATGCGACCCACACACGCGCCTCAGTAGGAGATATGTCGGCCAGGGTGTCGGAATGGTAGCGCACGACAGCGCCGATGCCTTGCAGGTTCTCCTTGAAGGAAATACTATCGAACGCGGTCTTACTCAGTTCGATGATTGGCGCTCCCGACGACCTGAGAGCCTCAACAGTGTCGAGCGCATGCGGTGTGCCCTTGATCAGGTCGGGCGCTATCACACCCTGAGTAATTTCTGCTCCGGCCTGTATTGCTTGAGCGACGATGCGTGCGCCCTCTATATAATAGGTCCCTGTGCGCTCACGCTCAGCGCGGGTGCGCAACTGCCGGACCTGCTTCACCACAGGCGGCAGGGCCTGGTCCCTAACTGGCTCTGCCATCTGGCTCGCTTCCTTTACCTACCCCTGCTTATGCGCGGCTTGCTGCTCGCTGGGGAGCGGCTCTTCGGTGAGATGGCCGTTGGTGTAGTGGGCTGGAACGTCGGAGTTAGCGTAGGCACGCACGGCCTTAACGAAGTCGCGGAAGAGGGGGTGTGGGCGAGTGGGCCGGCTCTTTAGCTCAGGGTGGGCCTGGGTTGCGACAAACCAGGGGTGGTCGCGCAGCTCTATCACCTCGACCAGCCTACCGTCGGGGGAAAGGCCGCTCAGGATAAGCCCTGCTTCCTCCATACGCTCGCGGTAGGCGTTGTTGAACTCGAAACGGTGGCGGTGGCGCTCGTAGACTACAGGCTCGCCGTATGCACGCGCCGCTTTAGTACCGGGCACCAGATTACACGGGTACGAACCTAGCCTCATAGTGCCACCCATGTCGGCTATATCGCGCTGGTCAGGCATTATGTCAATCACCGGGTCGGCGCAACGCTGGTCGATCTCGGTTGTGAACGCGCCGGGGAGACCAAGCACATTACGGGCGAACTCTATCACCGCCATCTGAAGGCCATAGCAGAGGCCCAGGTAGGGTATTTTGTTCTCACGAGCGTATTGGGCCGCAATTATTTTCCCGATCACGCCACGATCACCGAAGCCGCCAGGCACGAGGATACCATCCACGCCGTGGAGGAGGTCGTTCGGACCTTGTTGCTCGAGCGTCTCAGTGTTCACCCAGCGTACATTTACTTTCACACTATGATGCGCGCCCGCGTGCCTTAGTGCTTCGGCAACGCTGATATATGCGTCATGAAGCTCAGTGTACTTGCCGCAGAGGGCAACGGTCACGAGGCCGCTGGTAGCGTCCATCCGCTCGACGGTCTGCTTCCAGCTTGAAAGGTCGGGCGCATGGCCGCCGAGGTTGAGCTTTTCAACGATGTAGTCGCCCAGGCCGCGCTCTTCGAGCAACAGCGGGACGTGGTAAATGTTGCTTACCGTGGGGAGAGGCACAACAGCACGAGGCTCCACATCACAGAAAAGGGCAATCTTGGAGATGATATCTTCGCCGACCGGCTGGTCAGAGCGGCATAGGATTACGTCAGGGTTGATGCCGATTGAGCGCAACTCTTTGACCGAGTGCTGGGTCGGCTTGGTCTTCAATTCGTCGGTGGCGGTCACCTGGGGCAGGAGGGTGAGATGCATGTAGAGAACGTTCTCACGTCCGGCGTCACGGCGCATCTGACGGATCGCTTCGAGGAAGGGCAGGCCTTCGATGTCGCCCACAGTGCCGCCAACTTCGACAATGACTACATCGGGCGCACCCGTTCGGGCAACCGCCGCGATGCGTGACTTTATCTCGTTCGTAATGTGCGGGATGACCTGCACCGTCGCGCCGAGGAAGTCGCCCCGTCGCTCGCGGGCAATCACGGAGGAGTAAATCCGCCCGGTGGTGACGTTGGAGGCCTGGGTCAGGTTCTCGTCGATGAATCGCTCGTAGTGGCCGAGGTCGAGGTCGGTCTCAGCACCGTCGTCGGTAACGAACACTTCGCCATGCTGGTAGGGCGACATCGTGCCGGGATCGACGTTTATATAGGGGTCGAGCTTCTGGAGGGAGACAGAGATGCCCCGGCTCTTGAGCACCCGCCCGATAGACGCAACCGTGATGCCCTTGCCCACGCTTGAAACCACACCGCCGGTAACGAATATGTATTTGACCATATCTCTCTCCTGATTTTAGGTTTTGGATTTTAGGTCTTGGATTTCAGAATTACACCAGGGCAATCCAAAATCCAAAACCTAAAATCCAAAATCGAGCTAAGCGGCCTGTGCCTGGGTTTTTCTCCTCGGGATGACGCAGACGTCTACACCGGCGGCTATGTGCAGGTTGCCGACCTTACTATCGAGGGTCTGCAGGATGTTGTC
Source organism: Chloroflexia bacterium (assembly GCA_038246925.1). GTDB lineage: Bacteria > Chloroflexota > Chloroflexia > QHBQ01 > JADMIH01 > JADMIH01. The sequence continues at coordinate 2,029 of JBBRVL010000187.1, read as the reverse complement.
AAGCTCGGCATTTGCCGTGTAAACCTCGATGTGGATGCCCAGAGGGCTGGTGCCGATGAAGCAGTTGAACTCGGCGTCAGGGTAGTTCACCTGGATCGCCGATTGCACGCGGCTGATGACATCCTGTATCCGCTCGTTCCGCAGGTCTACATGGACCAATTCAGGCGATACCACCGGCATGGTGGCCTCACCCAACCCTATTTCCTGCCCGCTTTCTACCGCATACAGCTCGCTCATCCTGCTCCCCCTTCTGTGTGAATTACGAATTACGAATTACAAATTACGAATTATCTTAGCTCATCTGTAATTCGTAATTTGTAATTCGTAATTCCCTTAGGTTCTCGCCTCCAGGACGACTACCCTGTTGCCTTCGTCGAAGTCCGCGCTCTTGGCTACCAGTTTGTCTTGAGGCGTATACTCCTTGATGCCCATTTCTTTGGTGAACTTTTCCAACATCTCTTTACCAGCGCCATTTGCCGCCGAGTAATGCATCGGGATCACTATGTGCGGCTCCAGCTGGGTGATTACTTCGGAGGCGCGGGCTGCAGTGAGGTTGGTGTTCTCGTCTATCGGCACGAGCAATACGTTCACTTCACCAATGGCTTCTATCTGCTGAGTGTTTAATGAATGGGCGAGCGAACCGAGGTGGCACACCACCAGGTCGTCCAGGTGGAAAAGGACGATGCAGTTGCGACCCCTCTCCGCGCCCTTCGTGTCATCGGCGAACGACCAGACGCCGGTGACGAACACTCCGCGTACCTCGAACTCGCCGGGGCCATTCACTACATACGGCTCGCCTTTCACCGATGCGATGGCGTTATGGCCTGGGTGGTCGTGGCTGACCGTGACTATATCGCCCTTCTGGTTCAGTGTGCCGAGACCAACGCTCTTGTCGTAAGGGTCTGTGATGATGACGGCATCTTTGCTCTTGATGCGGAAACAGGAATGGCCTAACCAGGTTATCTCTGACAATGGGGTTCTCTCTTTCTTAGGCAGAAGGCACTAAACTAATACTCAATCTCGCGCTCTCATTATCGGCACGCCCTCTGCAATCACCTGTAATTGTACCAATTTAGGGGGTCCAGGCGCAATTGTGGAAAAGATGTGCGTATCTATTTGACAGCGTAAAGAACGCCTTCCTCGCTCCCGAAATAGACTGTGCCATCTGAAACGGCAGGGGCCCTTGATGTCATGCCTTCTACAGTAAACTTCCACAGTTCTTGTCCACTGACGGCATCGACTGCGAGTAGATACCCAGTCGGCTTCCCGCCGAAAAGTACACCGAGCCCTGCGTCGGTGTTCGTGAAATAGATGATTCCGTCAGCAATAACAGGGTCAGAGTAGAAATCGCCACCTGCTTGGAGCCGCCACTTCTCCTTGCCTGTTTGCGCGTCTACAGCATAGAGGGTTCCTTGATTTGTAACATAGACCGTGCCATAAGCAACGGCGGGGGCATGTGTTGAGCCTGACCCTGACCCTGTGTCATAGCGCCACCTTTCTTTGCCACTTCTAGCATCTAATGCCATCAGACCTTCATTGAGTATATTCACATACACGACTCCCTCTGTAACTGCTACCGCTCCTCTAATTCCATCTCCGGTATATCTGATCTTCCATTTCTCCTGCCCACTCTCGCTGTCTAGGGCATAGAGATACGTGTCAACACGACCATCAGGACTGTAAGTGCCAGCATAGACTACCCCATCATGTACGGTGGGGACATTCACAGTGTGGCCACTCAATTTAGCCTTCCATTTCTCCTGCCCCGTGTCGCTGTCGACGGCATACAAGTGGGTCCAACTTCCAAAGTAAACGGTTCCGCCGACGACCAGTGGGTCAATATAGTACCTATCATTAGATTCCTTCTCGGGTTGGAAGATCCACCTTACCCCACCTGAGTCGAGGCTCATAGCGTAAAACTCTTCCCATCCACCTACATAGACCGTATCACTGACAACAGCAGGGGCAGAAGTGCCCTGATTATCTAGTTCCCTATAATACTCCCGTAAATTCGGACCAGAGGTTAAGG
>JBBRVL010000186.1:0-7555 GCA_038246925.1 Chloroflexia bacterium | reverse complement strand
GCCTCAATAGCCTCCAGAGTGCGACCCCCCACGAACACCGACAACCGCCTGAACAGCTTTTTCTCTTCCTCGGTGAGCAAGTCGTAGCTCCACTCTATGGCTCCTCGCAAAGTCTGCTGGCGTGCAGGGCGGTTGAGTGCTCCTCCGGTCAGCAGTTTCAATCTGCTTTGCAACCTCGTGAGTATGGCCTGGGGAGGGAGAAGGCGTATACGGGCAGCTGCCAGTTCTATGGCGAGTGGCAGTCCGTCCAGACGAGCGCATATCTCAGCTACCGCAGGCGCGTTCTCGTTGGTCACCTCGAAATCAGGTTTGGCGGCCTGCGCTCGTTCGATAAAGAGACGCACCGCTTCGTACTGGGCCAGCCTCTCCAGCGTCGGCATCTGCTTAGGGTCGGGCAGGGAGAGGGGCGGCACTGGGTAATCGTGCTCACCGTACACTCGCAGCACTACCCTGCTGGTGACGAGCATCTTGAGGCTCTGTGCCGCGCCCATCAGTTCGTCAACCACGTTTGCGCCCGAGGCCACCTGCTCGAAGTTATCAAGCACCAATAATAGATGCTTCTCGCGCAGATAATCTTTCAGGCTTTCGACAAGGGGCTGGCCTCCGCTCTCCCTTACTCCGAGCGTCTGAGCCATAGTTGATGCAACCAGGTTTGGATCAACTATGGGCGCAAGGTTGACGAAGAAGACGCCGTGCTCGAACTCGTCTACCGTCTCGGCTGCCGCTTGGAGGGCGAGGCGAGTCTTGCCTGTACCTCCTGGCCCTGTGAGGGTTAGCAGGCGCACGTCTTCCCTCATCAGAAGCTCCTCGACGGCAGCAATTTCCTTCTCCCTGCCGATGAGGGGCGTAGGCTGGAGAGGAAGGTTGTTGGGGCGATTGTCGAGCGTCTTCAGTGGCAGGAACTCGCCGGGCAGGTCGATTGTCAGCAACTGGAAGACCCTTTCGGGCCGGTACAGGTCCTTCAGGCGGTGCTCGCCCAGGTCTTTCAAGGTCACGCCCGCCGGTAACGCATCCCGCACCAGTTCCTGGGTAGCAAGCGAGAGTAATGTTTGCCCTCCATGCCCTGCTGAAAGTAGACGCGCCACCCTGTTGAGTGGTGGCCCAAAGTAATCTCCACCTTGCAGTTCGGCCACCCCGGTGTGCAACGCCATGCGCACCCGTACTTCGCCTATCTCCTCCGGCCATTTCTCGGCGTGCAGAGCATGTTGGGCAGAGAGCGCGGCTTGCAGTGCATCGGTAGGCGCGGCAAAGGCAGCACAGAAGGCGTCTCCTACCGTCTTGAAGATGTAGCCGTCGAGATGCTCTATTGCTTCCTGGACGATGGAGTTATGCCGTTCAAGGGCACCACGCATAGACGCCGGGTACAAGTCCCAGCGCCTGGTGCTGCCTTCTATATCGGTAAAAAGAAAGGTCACGGTGCCGCCTGGTAGGCTCGGCATGTTCACTCCCTTATTGACTCCCGATCCCTGACCCTTGCCCCCTGACTATAGCCTCCGCTATCCACAGGTCAAGCGGCGTGGTGATTTTGATATTCGTGCGTTCGCCCTCGTACACCTTCACCGGCTTGCCCATTAGCTCCAGCATGCGCGCGCAATCGGTGGCATCTATCTGCTCGCCGTCCTTCGTGAGCGCGTCGTATGCACCCATCAGAAGTGATACGCGGAACACCTGGGGCGTCTGCGCGAGCCAGAGGTTTTCTCTACCCGGTGTAGCGGTTATCGTGCGTGATGCGTCCACCATCTTCACCGTGTCGGTGGCGGGTATCGCGGCAACCGCAGCCCCAACTTCTTGCGCGGCTTCCAATCCGCGACTTATCAGACCAGATGTGACGAGAGGTCTTGCCCCATCATGCACGGCTACCCACTCGAACGGCTCGCTACCCTTGCCCATATCGACCACGGCCTTCAACCCTGCCATCACCGAGTCTTGCCGTCGCTCGCCGCCCGGCACCAACGCTCTCACCTTCGACCAGCCGTACTCTTGCTTCATCTCGGCCGTGCCCGCTATATTGTCCGGGTTGAGCACCAGCACAATAGCCCCAACATCCGCGCATCCCTCGAAAGCCGCGACGGTACGCGCCAAAACGGGCACGCCCGCGATAGACCTGAGCTGCTTATCCGCCCCACCCATCCTCTGGCTCTTCCCAGCCGCAACAATTATAGCCGCCAATGTGGGGATCTTGGATTTATCGGTTTCTTTATCATTCATCATTCATAATTCAAAACTCATAATTCCGTTCACCCTTTCCCATTCTTCATCTGAGCAAAGATCATGCGGCCGGCTACCGTTTGTAGCACTCGTGTAACCAAAACGTCAACATCCGAGTTCATGTACTTCCTGCCGTTTTCTACCACTACCATTGTGCCGTCGTCCAGGTAGGCTACCCCCTGCCCAAGCTCCTTGCCTTCCTGTATGACGTGCACGTGCATTTCCTCACCCGGCAGGACTACCGGCTTCACGGCGTTGGCAAGCTCGTTCATGTTGAGCACCTTCACGCCCTGTATCTCGGCCACGCGGTTCAGGTTGAAGTCGTTAGTGATAATTGGGCAGTGGTAAATCCTGGCTATTTTTATCAGCTTGCCGTCCACTTCGGGCACATCTTCGGCGTCGACCTCACTGATCTGAATAGGCACAACAAGCTCTTTTTGCAGCCGGTTGAGCATATCCAGCCCACGCCTCCCCCTCGCCCGCCTCAGCGCATCAGGCGAGTCGGCGATATGCTGCAACTCATTCAATATGAAGCGCGGCACGAGCAGAGTACCATCGACGAAGCCTGTCTTGGTAATATCAGCTATGCGCCCGTCGATTATCGCGCTGGTATCCATCAGCAAATACTTTTCGGGGTGTACATTGTCCCCGTTGTCGAGGTAGCCCGATTGCAAGTTGCCTGACGAGTAACTCATGCTTTCAAGTCGGGGCAGTCTGCCGGTGTTTCCTCCAGATGAAAGCGCGCCTTCAGTACGCCGCCCGATACGGAATGTCTCGACAAGGTCACGCTTGCGCAGCACCCCTGCATAAACGCCCATGTAAGCCAGGATCAATGTGCCAACTGTAGGCGCAATCTGACCGAGCCAGTCGGGTAGGGTGCTCAACGGCCAAGAAAGCAGCGCGCCAAGCAAAAGCCCAACAAATAGCCCCAGCACCGCCGACACCAGGTCTTGAGCAGGCATGTTCTTTAGGCGATTGCCTACCCACCTGAATGGGTAAATGGTGAAATAGGGGGTCGCCAATAATCCGAACAGCGCGCCCAGTAAGGTCACAGGCAGTACAAGCTCGTTGAAGGCTTCGGGGCTAGGCGCAAGGTAGAATCCCAGGTAGAAACCCACCGTACCGAACAGCAACATGCCTATTACACGGACCAGTATGTTGAGCGACATGAAAACCCTGACAGCACCCTGTCCAGACTTGGTACGAGCTAGAAAGCTATCCCACGTGCCACCTGGAACGCAGGCACACTCCAATAAAGCCCCACGGCACCGTGGGCCTATTGTAGATGATAGCACAGGGGTACTTGGGTGTCAAAGGGCGGGAAACGTAGTTGTTAGTTGTTAGTTGTTGGTTGTTGGTTCTTAGTGCCCTTTTACCAACAACTAACAACTCGTAACTAACAACTCGTAACTACGTTCGCGTCTTCCGCTCTATCCTCCAGACAAGAAGGCCGCCGGACACGCTAATGAAAAGTTGCACTCCGGCCAGCATGAAGAAGGGATAGGCCATGTCGATGTCGTACAGAAGCGCCACCAGTATCGAGCTGCCGAAGCCGGATATAGTGCGCACCGTGCTTATCAACCCCTGCAAACGGCCTCTTGCGTTCTCCGGTGATAGATTAGCTACGTACGCACTTACTGCCGGTACCATCACGGCCACCAATGAGCCTTCGAGCAACCCCCAGAGTGCGATGAACCAGATGTCGCTGATAAAACCATACGCCAGGTAAGTAAAGCTAATCAGAATAGCAGGCGCGACAATCAACGGCGTCAGATTATACTTATCGGCCAGTTTGCCGGTCATAGGCATCAGCAGCATCAGCGGCAGAGAGAAAGTAACGAATGTGAAGCCGATGAACGATGTCGAAGCATTCAAGTCGTCGAGCCACACCGTCCATATCGAAATGAACAGACCGTCGCCGAAGCCTGCCGCAACTGTAAACGCCAGCGCGCCTATCAGAGCCGGTATGAAGAGCCTGCTCGGCACCTGCCTTTTTATCCTGCTTTGCTCGGCGATTGCTTCTTCCACAGACAGAACAGGAGCGATTGCCTCCTCAGGCTTGGTGCGCCCGCTCATCTTGCGCGCTAGAAAAAGCGCGACCAGAAGAGAAGTGACTCCACCGAAGATAAAAGGCGCTTCATATCCAAGCGTGTCTACCATGAAGCCGCCGATTGCCGGCCCCATCATGAAGCCCGCGCTGAACGCCGAGCCTAGCCACCCGAATGCAGCCCCACGGTCTTTCGCGGGCACAGAATCGATTACATAAGCGTTGGCCGCCGGGCCTATCACCCCGCTTGATATACCCTCGGCAAAGCGCAGTCCGATAAAGTACCAGGGGTTATCATTAAGTAAAAACAGAAATAGGATTACGCCTGATACGGCTATGCCCGATACCAGCACCGGCCTCCGCCCGAATTTATCGGAAGCCCACCCTCCCGGCAGCTGCATGATGAACTGCCCCAGCAAGAAAGCCGAGGCCATAAAGCCGATCTCTGCCATACTCGACCCATGATCGCGGGCATAGATGGTGCGGATTGGCACAATCGCTCCCACACCTATCAGCATGACAAACGACCCCAGGCAGATAAGCCCCAGGTCAGGGTAGCGCATCGGCGGACTGTTACGTACCCATGCTAAGAACCGCGCCCATATATTGTTCTGTTGTAGCGTACTTGTAGCCATCTTCTCTATTGCGTCTTCTGAAGTATCTATTTCGTATCCACCCTGACTTGGCGGTGCGCGAGGCACCCCATAACTATAACAAAAGAGGCCGTCCCGAAGGCACAGCCCTAAGCCCTAAATATCCTATTCTCCGCTAGTCCTTTAGTATGAGTATCCTCTCACTCATCGCTTACTACTCATAACTTCTTCATCATATTGAGATCCGTTATCTCATAGCCGATCTTCTCATAAAGCGCCTTTGCCGCATGGTTATGGCCGAAGACGTGCAGGGCTATGCTATCGAGTCCTTGCTCTTTAACTTTCTCTTCTAGCGCCAGCATCGTCGCCTCTCCGTAGCCCTTGCGTCGGTATTCTTCAAAGATGATCAGGTCGTATACAAAAGCAAATGTCTGCCCGCCATAAGTCATCTTCGTGAACCAGATATGTCCCACCTTCTCGCCTGTCGCTTCGTCTAATGCCGTATAAAGAAAGTTATCGGCGGTCTGTAGCCCTTGCGGCAGCAGCCGGGTGTACTCCTCGTCGGCCAATCGAGGCGCTTCTTCGACGCTCCACGCCCCAGACTTTATCTTCTCCTCTGCGTAGTCCTTTGAGTGGCTGTCGCGCCATTGACCGAACTCGTCATCGCTCATAGATTCAAGCTTTACCATTATTCAATTTCCCTTGTCTGGGTGGCAACCAGCAGCGCCCGCACGCCGGGCCTCTCCACATCCTCTATCCGCCTGATCTTGACATGGCGCAGCAGCTTACCTGTCCCTTCAAGCAGTCCCTCCGGGTCGGGCAGTTCGGTTCCACGCAAAAAGCCCAGGTTCAAGTATGACTTGAACGGCGCGATATAGCAGTACCACTCGCCCATCTTCGATCCTGAGCCGTAAGCCAGATTCCCCCGCCCTGGATTTACGCTCTCGACCACATCCGGGTTGGCCTCGAGTATGACCTCCCGTGTTCTCTGGGCAAGAGCCTGGACCTCGGGGGTGTGCTTCGAAAGGAAGTCTTCCGGTGTCATGCTCATATTATTCTATTGCTCCTGCTCAAGGGAGAAATGCGGGTTCTCGATGATACAGAACAGGTTGCCGAAGGGGTCCAGAACAGAGGCCACGAGAATACCCTCCCCAACATCCTGCAGAGTGCTATGCACGGTTGCGCCCAACTCAAGTAGCAGCTTATACGTCTCCGCCGCACTTTCTACACCCCAATAAGCACGCACGCCGCCCTGCCCCGAAGACCCGGACAGATCGGGGTCAAGCCCCAACTCGTAGCCGCCCACGTTGTATCCCACATAGTAAGGCTTATCAAAGTACGGTGGCTTACCAAGCACAGTGCTGTACCACTCCTTTGCCTTCTCCAGATCACTTACTTGATAAATAACAGTTCTCAAACCCTGTACCATTTCAATCTCCCTTCTGAAACGACGAATTGATTTTCTTCCGTCCCTAATCCGTAAACAATAAAAACCTCTGCGACCTCTGCGTCTCTGCGGTGAATTCGTAATTCGTAATTCCCTTATCGCTTCCACGTCTTTCCCAAAACCCGCACCCAATTTTCGTGCCCCAGCTTTCGGAGTGATGCAGCATCATAACCGCTCTTACCAAGCCGAGTAATCAGGTTGGGCAGCTTGCTTGCATCGCTCAATTCGTGAGGCATCGTCGCGCCGTCGAAGTCAGAGCCGAGGCCGACGCGGTCTATACCCAGTCGCTCCACCAGGTAGTCTATATGACGTACCAGCACTTCCAGGGGCGTGTCGGCGTCGCTCTTACCGTCGTCGCGCAGGAAACCACAGCCGAAGTTCAGACCAACCATCCCGTCCGACTCCCTGATAGCGTCAAGCTGTTTGTCGGTCAGGTTGCGTGTGGCGGCGCAGAGGGTATGCACGTTTGAATGGGTGGCGACCAGCGGCGCGTCTGACAACTTCGCAACGTCCCAGAAACCCTGCTCGTTCAGGTGCGACAGGTCGAGCATAATACCCAGACGATTGCACTCCTTCACAAGCGCCTTTCCCCTATCGGTCAGCCCAGGCCCCGTATCAGGTGAATGTGGGAAGCGGAAAGGCACACCCTCGGCAAAGATGGTTGGTCTGCTCCACACCGGCCCCAGGGAGCGTAATCCCACCCTGTAAAACACCTCCAGTGCATTAAGATCGGGATCGATAGCCTCCGCCCCCTCAAAGTGGCAGATCGCCGCCATCACACCGCTTTTCAGGCAAGCTGAAAGCTCATCTACGGTCCGAACCACCTTTACCTTGCCGCCCGAACCGGCCTCCAACCGGAAGAGCAGCGCCATCATCCCTATAGCTGTGCGCTGTGCGTACCCAAAATCCAGGGGCGGTGGTAGCGCGCCCTCCTCCATGCTCGCCCGCAAAGAAGCAATCCCTTCTTCACCGATGCTGGGGTCAGATGGGATGTAGACCGCGAAGAAGCCGCCCGCGAACCCACCCTTTAGAGCACGTGGGAAATCGAGGTCTCCTGTCTCCCCTTCCTCGAAAAAGCTGCTGCCGTCCCTATCGTCTGCCCTATACAAACGTAGGAGGAGGTCGTTATGCCCGTCGAACACCTTTATCTTGCTTGCTTCACCCATCTTGCCTCACTCAAAGGATATTCAGATTTCTGAATGTAAACCGAAAAATATGCTTTGTCATTCTGAGCGAAGCGAAGAATCACTACGGGGGAGT
>JBBRVL010000185.1:0-7585 GCA_038246925.1 Chloroflexia bacterium | reverse complement strand
TGCCAGGTAGAGGTCTTATTTACAAGCCCATCCTCAAAGACGGGTGTTGCATTAGCAAGATGAACCAACGATGGCCTACCCAAAGTGGCCGTAGCGCGCACAGGAGCGCTTGCGGACGGCTCCGCCGCAGCCATTATACTGGCTCCCTTGGTGCTGATTGGCTCTGGGAAAATGCTCGCAAGTGCCGGGGCGGGCGCAGTCGGCACAGGGGGATACATCAAATCGGAAACGCTAACCACCCGCTGCTCAGGCGTGATAGAAGTGGGTGTTCGGGAGTTGAGCAGCACCAGCGAAAATATAGCCAGCACGCCAATGCTGGCCGCGGCAAAGGGGCTGGCGGCACGCATAAGCCGAAGCGCGAAGGAGGGCATCCGTGCGGGCATCTGAGTCGGCGCAGCGGGAGATGGGCGGAACCATCCGCGCTCGGCTGCTTTGGCGGTCTTGCTCTGGCGCTCTTGCTCTTTGAAGCGCTCTATCTCGCGGAAAACGCCCTGACGTACCTGCGCATCAGGTATGAACATGGGCGCTTCGGAAAATAGGGCGGCGATCTCCATATACTCGGTGAGCTTACAGGAGCAGGTCTCGCAGGCAGCAACGTGGAGGTCAACAAACTCGCGCTCCTCGGGGGAGGCTGCGTCGTCCACGTATTTGCTTATGAGAAGAGGCATCTCTTCGCAGCTGCGTTGCTGCATCATAGTCACCTGTTTAGCGCCTGGATGGATAATGTGTAAACTGAAGAAAGCACGCTGTCACGTAGTCTATTTAGTATGTCAGTCAACCGGGTTGGCTTTCTTATATGCCTCGATGAACTTCTCGCGCCCACGATAGATGCGAACGGCCACAAGGTTGACAGAGATACCGAGCATCTCAGCGATCTCTTTGTAGGCCATGCCCTGGTACATGTTGAGTATCAGGCAGATACGCTGGTCGGAAGGAACGTGAGCGAGAGCAGCCTGGATCGCGTCACCCTCAGCGTTGCGTATTGCCATATCGGGCACAGGGCTGGCCGGTTCCTGTTCGAGATCGAACGGCACCCAGGTAATACGCTTACGCCTTCGCAGGGCATCGAGAGCGGTGTTGGTGGCAATACGGTAGAGCCAGGGCGAGATTTGCAGGGTATCATCGGTGCGGGGCAGCGCGGTATACGCCTTGAGAAAAGTATCCTGGGCGAGGTCGCTGGCGACATCCCAGTCACTTACGAGACGGTAGATGTAGTTGACGATGGGGGTCTGGAAACGCTCGAAAAGCGCCCGGAACGCGTGCTCGGACCCAAGTCTTGCCTCCTGAGTGAGGAGGGCAAGCTCGCTATCCGGCTGACCGGCCTGCTGCCTGGCACCGGCCTGTGGTTTGAGGGCATGACCTACTAACGCTGCCGCGCCCAGTGGGATGCTCATCCGCTCTACTTTCCTCTCGCCGCCCAAAGTATTCTCCCGCGCCCAGGGAGGAGCTTGTCGATTGGCTCTTGGCTTGAACCTCCGGCTCACAGAACCGGCGCCTTGCCACAATCATCGGGTTGCTGCCATATTAAACGCCCGACGCCAACCGGCTATTACACCCTGTGCTGTTAAATGTACCGCAATTCGGAGGTTGAGTCAAAAGGAGGGGTCTTGTTGTTCAACTTATGCGCACCGCGAACTCTCGCTGGGTGCTGTCTAGCAACTTATCAAATCACAACCGGGCTTACCAGAAGCAGTACCACATCGCCTGTGGAGAACGAGTAATCGGTGTACCCACAGAAGTTGAAGCCTTCTTTGCGGCAGAAGGCGACGGCCGGATAATTTCGGATCGGCATTTCGAGCATGAAATTGCGTACGTTCTGGCCCTGACCGTATCTGGCCCACCTGCGCGCTGCCGCCAGCAGCATCGAGCCGACCCCTTGCCGCCTCATCGAGTTGGCGACCACCAGTGAGCTTATCCAACCGATACCCGACCCAGGCACTACTGTCAAAACAAGGTACCCGCATAACTTGCTCTCTTGCCCTGCCACAAGCACCAGGTCGGCGGCCCTCCACGATCTGATGCGATCCAGGTGTGCATCTTCGTTGCCCGACTTGAGGGCGGCAGCCACCGGGCCTGTTACTTTGCGTGCCCTGGGCAGCTTGACCGGGCGAAATGTGATACTGACCGCCGTATCTCCGAGCATAAGATTGCTCACGTTCATGTTATAGGGCACTGACCCAGGCTCGCCCTTTACGGCTTCCATCTGCCACGTGTGCGTCGAAGTATAGCTGTCATCGAGCGCCAGCAAGGACGGCAGATCGTCATCCTCAGCCGCCCGCACTTCCACCGGCACCGTAGCTGCCCTGAGCCTCATCTTTCCTCCAATTTTAGATTTTGGATTTTAGATCTTGGATTGAGCGGGTTGCTTCTAATTCGTAATCCAAAATCCAAAATCTAAAATCCAAAATTCACGAAGTAAGTCGTTTTCGTCTTCGCAGTAGATTCTGGGTATCACTCTCCGCGAAGTCGGGATCGGGGGGCTTCATGCCCTGCCATTCTACACCTTGCTCGGTGGCGATGCCCGCATCCGCCGCTATCCTGGTGAGGGCTTCATCGGACGTAATCAGCACCGCGTCGGCACGTAGTTCGGCCAGCAACGCGGGCAGCCTGTGGAACCGGATGGGGTCCAGCAGCGCGGGCGGCGGCTCCGGCACCGAGATTAAGATGCGCGGGCGGGGAGCGCCCTCAGCCTTACTGATCCCCGCCGCCCTCCTTATCCGCATGATAATGCTGTCCCAGTCGTCGTCATCGTCTATGATCGCCACGGTGCGCGGGGCTTCCTCGCGGAACTTACCGTACAGGTAGGTGATCACTATCTTCAGCGTGGCTGCAACAGGCACCGCCACTAACAAGCCAAGAATGCCCCCTATGGCCGCTCCCGACAGCACTGCGAATATTACTATAAGAGGGTGCAAATGCACCAGCCGACCAATCAAGAACGGCATGACGAAATTGTCTTCAAGCTGGCGAAGGATCGTGTAAGCAATCGCCACTGCGACGGCGAGTATAATCGGCGTCCACCCGAAAGGCGCGGACCCCTGCGTGAGGGCAACCAGGATTGACGTGCCTGCGGCTATATACGGCCCGATGAAAGGCATAGTCTCTACAAGCCCTGTGAATACGGCGAGCAGCGGGGCAAATCTCACTCCAAGTAGCGTCAGGGCAATGTACGTGACCACTGTCATAAGCACGACCAGGATAAGCTGGCCGCGTATGTACGCTCCGAGCACGTGGTTGATGCGCCGCACCCACGGGCCAAGCTCGGTTCGCGCCGCGGGCGGCATATAGCGATATATGAAATCGCCGATGCGGTCGGCCTCTAGCAGAAGGAAGAAGGTCGAAACGAGATAGACGAGCAGGTGGAGCAACGACTCCGCCAGATGTGGCAGGGCCTCGGGTAGGGCCTCCCGGCCAAGCTGCTGGGCAAGCAGCGTAATCTGGCGGCTTATCTCCGCGTCGGGGGCGTTCAGGTTGATGGTTACCCCTAGAAGGTCGATCTCACTCTGGCCGAGGAGTTTTCCGGCCTCGCGGAAGTTGCGCGGCAGTTCTTTAGCGAAATCACTCAGTTGCTGGCTGAGGAGAGGCACGAGCGTGGTTAGCCCCCAGATGAGGAGGCCGAGCAGCGCCAGGTAAAAGACTATAGACCACACACGCCGGGGCATACGGGTGCGCCGCGCGAGAAATACCACTACCGGGTTGAGCACGTAGGCCGTCACGATGGCCCACATGAAAGGCGTGAGGATGGCCCGCACCTGCCAAAAGAAGAGCAGGATGAGAGCGGCGGCAATCCATAACACAGTCGCCTTGGCGCGAGGCGATAGGAATATGCGCTCGGTCATAGGGTCGCTTTATCCGGTTCTTAGAATATCAGAGGTCGCGGCACGCGGGCCACGTTGCGGGCTGTGGTTGAGGTAACTGCCTGGGGCTGGCGCAGGTTTATTCGCAGTAGCACAGCTTTGCAACGGGTATAATACCACAGCAAAGGTCGGTTGGGTAGGGGCATGAGCTGACGCCAATTACGAATTACGAATTACGAATTACGAATTACGGATTACGGATTACGGATTAAACGCAAAGACGCAGAGGTAGCAAAGTACGCAAAGTTATTATTGGTTTAGTTCGTAGCTGATAGCTGAAGGCTAATCCGTAATTCGTAATTCGTAATTCGTCACGGCGCTGTGACGATTATCGTCCCTCGCATGTAGGGGTGGGGCGCGCAGTAGTAAGGATAGTTGCCTGGAGTGTCGAAGATGCGCTGGTACGATTCATTCTGGTTGATACGGCCTGTGTCAAATGCGCCCGTATCGCTGGTGGCGGTGTGGTAGTCAAGGTCAAGGTTGGTCCACTTGACCATCGCGCCCACCTGCACAGTGAGCGTTTCGGGCGCGAATAGGAAGTTCTCTATGGTCACGTCAGAGACAGTCTGGCAGCCTGGGAAGAAAGTGTTAGCTACAATCTTGGAAGACTGTCCTCTCGTTACATCATTGCCTGGGCGGAAGTAAGGACGGTTCTCAGGTCCCACACATGGCTCGAACGGCCCACCGCATGGGTAGCCACCCATCACTCCTCGTGAGGCAAGACGCTGTATCTCCTGGTAGAAGGTATGGGTAGGAGGTACATCCTGGAAGGTCTGTCCCGAAGGTGTTTCAGTGAAGCCTGCGGCATTAGAGACAATCTTTGAGGTCTGTCCTCTTGTAGCGTTAGCGAAGGGGCGGAAGTATGGTTTGCCTGTTATACAGGGTTCACCTGGGCTGCCACAGTTGTAGCCTGTCATGTACCCTCTTGTGGTAAGCCGCTCTATCCACTCGTAGAAAGTGTTAGCGGGTGTTACGTCCTCAAACGTCTGTCCCGAAACCACCTCATTGAAACCTGCCGAGTTGGATACCATCTTGGCTAGCTGTCCCCGCGTCACCGGGTTATTGGGACGGAAAGTACTATCTGAATAACCGGATACTACCCCACGACATGCCAGGCAGCGTATAAACGTGTAGAAAGTGTCGCTGCTAGGTACATCGGTGAACTGTATTGGGCAGACCGTAGGGGTAGGTTGGATAGTGCTGGTGGGGGGCACAGCCGTCTCGGTTACCCCGACGGTGTTAGTAGGTCCGGCAGTATTAGTCGGCCCAGCTGTGTTGGTTGGGCCGGTCGTGTTGGTAGGTCCTACCGTGCCGGTGCGGGTTGGCGAATTAGTAGGCCCGGTCGTAATGGTCGGCGGGAGCGTGCCTGTGGGCGTTGTGGTGGGCATTGTGGTGGATGTAGAAGTTGGAACCGAGGTCGCGGTGCGCGTGCTGGTGGCAGGCGGAAGTGTGGATGTGGTGCCCGGACCAACTATGCGCTTGAGAGGACCAATTGTATACCCACCGCCCTCCATGTAGTAAAAGGCACCTTCCGGACCCGTCAGCAAATCCATTCTGGAAGTAACACCTTGCACAACATTGGTCGTTGTCACCAGTGTTCGGTCGCCATTCAAGTAGAAATGCCGCAATGAACCGTTGTTGTAGCCTGCCATGAACAAGTGATTTTGCCACTCCGGTATTTGGGTCCCCGTGTAAACCGTTATCCCAGTAGGCGCTATACAGCACTGGCCGCTGGGTAAAGACCAAAGGGCTGGTATCGTGTTATATTGAGGGTTCTGGTCGCCACAGGGATAGCCGGAGCGCCAGCCGTAGTTGTAGCCTGCCTCTATGCGATTCATCTCATCATCGCAGCTTGGTCCGTTTTCACTAGCAAATATCCGACCGCTTATTACAGAGTCGAAAGTGAAATCATAACTGTTACGGAGGCCCATCACATAGATAGAGGCGAGAGCAGGCTCCGGGAATATTCTGGGCGGCGGTGGTCCGTTCGGGTTTATGCGGTGGATTTTCCCCTGAGTAACTTGCAAGTTCTGAGAGTTAGCTGGATTTGCATTTTCGCCGATGGTTATGTAGAGGTAGCTGTCCGGTCCGAAGTGGATGTTACCCCCGACATGGTTGCCCGCGCTCTGGCACGAAGTAAAGAGGGTAGTCGGATTAGAGCCGACACCATTATTTTCTTCGAACCGAACTACCTTATTTTGGGCATTAAATCCAGAACAGCCAGTGGTATCTGGTGAGGTGTAATAGACATAAATATAGCGATTGGTACTGAAGTTAGGGTCTAGATCAATTCCAAGCAGGCCGCGTTCACCACTGCTGCTGACCGCAAAGGTGATAACAGGGTTAGATTGAAGCACATCATTCTGCCAAAGACGCACGTTGCCTGAGACCTTCTCGGTGTAGAAAAGGCGCCCCTGGGGATCAAAGACCATAGCAGTAGGATAATTCATAGCCTCGAGGCCTGGCACAGTCTCTATGGAGGTGCCTGCAGGTAGAGGCTCCACACCGTCATTTGGCACGCTCGGTTGGCCGGCAGGTGCGCTCGCGCTGGTCGCCTGGGGGGTGAGGCTGCCGGCAAGGGTGAAGGCTGCCAGGATAACACTACAAAAAGCGAATAAGCGGGCGTGTGAGGGTTTGTTAGTCGCCAAGGGTCTTCTCTCCTTCTGTCTGATTGGGTGAGGGCCGGGCAAGCCGCGTGCCTGGTAGGTCATTAGCGAGGCAAGAACAATGCCGTGTTCTTGTATTGTACCAAATTACAAGCGCGAGGCGGTATAAGAATATAATCTGAGGAGTGATGAATAAGGTAGACGTAGGGGCGGACCTATGTGTACGCCCTTGCCTGGGATGCGCCCGTAGAGAGGGCGGACACGCAGGTTCTACCCCTACATCTTCGGATTTCGTCACTCCGCAATTGCCTTCAGGGAAAACCCTACCGTCGTACCCTGACCGGGCGCGCTATTGGCCCAGATGCGGCCTCCATGCGCTTCTACAATGCGGCGGGCGATAGCCAGGCCAAGCCCCGCCCCTCCCGACCGCGAGCGCGCCCTATCGGCCTTCCAGAAGCGGTCGAAGATGTGCGGCAAGTCCTCCGGCGCGATCCCCGACCCAGTATCCTGCACCGAGATATTGACCAACCCGCCACCGGCAGGCTCCATCCAGGCGCGTAAGGTAATTGTGCCTCCGGAGGGAGTATGGCGCAGAGCGTTGGAGACCAGGTTACTTAGCACCTGTGAAATACGCTGTGGGTCCGCCTCCACATCAGGCAAACCACCGTTGGATGCGGCCTGTATAGTGACCCCGCCGGCCTCTGCCTGGGGAGCAAAGGAGCGCGCAACTGCATCGAGCAGTCCTTCCGGCTGGACCTGCTCTAAATAGAGAGGTAATTGGCCCGCATCGGCCTGCGCAAGGATACGCAGGTCTTCTATCATCCGCTCAAGGAGGGCTGTTTCATTGAGCAACAGAGTTATTTGCCCCGGACTGGGCGCATAAACTCCGTCCTGCATACCCTCCAGCCTCCCCTTGATAATCGAGAGGGGGGTGCGTAGTTCGTGGGCTACGTCGGCGGTTAGTTGGCGGCGCTGCCCATCCGCGGCGGCGATAGACCCCGCCATAGAATTGAACGCCTCGGCCAGGTCGTTGATCTCGCGTACCCTGTTGCCCTCTACCCGCACGCTCAAATCCCCAGCAGCCATCGTGCGCGCCGCCACGGTCAGGCGGCTGATCGGCCT
>JBBRVL010000184.1:0-7588 GCA_038246925.1 Chloroflexia bacterium | reverse complement strand
GCTTCAGGTGCCGTAGATGCACCCCACTGGAGGAGCTATACGGGCAAGAGAGTTGTCGTGCATGTTCCCGATGGCTCATACGCTGCCCGCCGCGCATCCGCCGAAGCTCGTGAGGCCGACCGAGCCGCAGAAATCCTAGAAAAGCTTCTCGAACCGCTGGATGCCAAGCGATCAGGTCGTGTCGCGCATTATTTAGCGGATCATGTCGCGGATTATGAGCTTGATGTCTCCAGCAGTGTCCCTGATAAGATAGTGCGTCGGATTGCACCGGAGACCCCCGGTGAGCATGTGGCCCAGCCCATCACCAGGTTTTTGCTCGTCCGGTGGTTCGGAGTGGGCGCAGACCAGGCAGAACCTATTCCTGGCGGCCTCGCTGGCGTAGTAGCTGCCAGGGCAGGTTCCGGCCCTTCGGTCAAAGAGGCCCATGACTGGGTACGAGAAGAGCTAGCTCAGGGCAGAACCTTGAGTTTGTTTGGCCCGAATCAGGAAAGCGGAGTCACACAGGACAGCCGCGCCGCGACCAGTTTCGTTTCTTTCCTCATAGAGTCTTTCGGCATAGAAAGTTTGAGAAAGTTCCTCTCTTCGTTCGATCAAGATCGGCGTGACCAGGCAGCGATCGATACTTATCATAGACCGATGGGAACTCTCGAAGAGGCATGGCTGACCGAGATGCGCCGACGGAGCGGAGGCACATCTGCTGTCCGAGCCTTCTTCCCTCGCATCATGCCCCTTATAAGACCCTACATGGCCCGGCAATTGGAGGTCTTCGCGTATCTCGGCTTCACCCTGGCGTACGGCCTGGCGATGCCTCTCGCCAACAAGCTTCTATTCGATACGATTATACCGAGCGGCAGCTTCAACGACCTGCTGACTTTTGTGTCCGTCATATTTGGACTCTATGTGCTGAACGCACTCATTGGCATGCGGCGCACGTACCTCAATAGCTGGATCAACCAGTCTATCCTGCGCGGCCTCCAGCAGAAAATGTTCACCCATTTACAGAGCCTTTCCCATAGTTATTATGGCAAGGCAAAGATCGGCGACGTCCTGACCCGACTGACCAGCGACCTGCAGATCGTTCAGGGCGCTATGTCAGCGGTCATCAACTCAGGAATCTACTTGATTGTCAGCGCAATAGCCTCGGGCATAGCCATGATGCTCCTGAGTCCTGTGCTGGTCGCTATTGTGCTGGTTGTGCTCCCACTCTTTATTTTCACTTACATGGCTCTCAGGACCCGACTCCAGACAGCAGCCTATGACCGCCAGAAGATCTCCGGCGAACTAACGGGGATCGTACAGGAGAACCTCTCCGCTCATGCGGTCGTAAAGGCCCTGGGCCTCGAAAGTCGAGCAGTGGATACCTTCCAGGCCAGACTTACATCTCTTTTCAAGGCAGGTTTACGTCTGGTAATGATTAGCTCACTCTTCAGTACAAGCACCGACCTGGCGATAACACTCGGTCAGGTGCTCGTACTCGGGGTTGGTGGATACCTCGTAATGGAGGGAAACATCACGATAGGCACGCTACTCGCGTTCATGGGCTATCTGCCGTCGGTGTTCGGCCCGGTGGGAGCGCTGGCGGGACTTGGTCAGACGGTCCAAACCGCTCTAGCCTCGCTGGAGCGCGTGAATGACTTGATAGATGAGCCGGTAGCGGTAGACGAGAAGGCGCAGGCTATTTCATTGCCGGCCCTATCAGGTGAAATCAGGCTCGATCATGTCAGCTTCGCCTACGGAGGCGACCGCGCCATCCTCCAAGACCTCTACCTGACGGTTCCTGCTGGCGCGAATATCGCCATCGTCGGGCCTTCAGGTTCCGGTAAGAGCACCATCGTCAACCTCTTGATGCGGTTCTGGGACCCGGAACAAGGCCGTGTTGTATTTGATGGGCATGATCTGCGAGATGTTACCCTCTCATCACTAAGAGAGCAGATCGGTCTCGTTTTCCAGGATACATTTATCTTCGACACGACGCTGCGGGAAAACATTGGCCTCAGCCGCCCGGGCGCAACCGACCGGGAAATTGAGGAAGCAGCTAGCGCAGCCCGCCTCGACAGCTACGTCAACAGCCTCCCGGCGGGTTACGATACCATTTTGGGTGAGCGTGGAGTACGTATGAGCGGTGGACAAAGACAGAGACTTGCCATTGCGAGAGCCTTACTACGCGATCCTGCTATCCTCATATTGGACGAGGCAACAAGCGCGCTCGACGCTCAAACAGAGAGGGAGATTCTGGATACCCTGGCATCGGTGGTGAAGGGGCGAACGACCGTCAGTATCACGCATAGGCTTTCGCTGGCCGCAACTGCCGACCGTATCTACGTGCTGGACGAGGGGAAATTGGTCGAGCAAGGCACGCACGACGAGCTTGTGTCATCACATGGCCTCTATAGGCGGCTCTACGAGGAGCAGACCGGATACACCACTGCCGGAAGATCCAGAGTAGGAGTAGAAGCGTCAAGGCTGCGTACTATTCCCCTGTTCGCACGTCTGAGCGCCGAAGCCCTCGCATCCCTGGCCGACCGCCTGATGATGGAGCGCTACGCACCTGGGGAAGATGTCGTTACACAGGGAGACGCGGGCGACAAACTCTACATCATCAGCCGGGGGCAAGCCGATATTGTGATAGGGCACCCGCCAGGCGAACAGACAGTCAATACCCTCAACGCCGGGGACTACTTTGGGGAGATGGCGCTTATGTTCGGCGAACCGCGCACCGCCACGGTTCGGACTACGATGCCCACCGAATTGTACAGCTTATCCCATTGGGACTTTTCAGCGCTGCTTGAGCGTGACCCAGGCGTGCGTAAGGCTATCTCGGATAATATCGCGAGCCGCCGGGCCGCATTAGACGCCGCAACTTCTTCCATGCAACCACCTCTAGCGTCGGTAGTGCCAGTATAGTGTAAGCTGACCTTGCTTCAACTAACAGAATTAACCCGTGTGGCCGAGGTGACGCGTCTATATACCTCTATGGTCTCAAGGGCGCAGCGCTCCCAGGTAAAGAGTGCCGCCCTGTCCCGGCCTTTGGCGACCAATCTACCCCGCAAGTCGGCGTCACTTAGCACCGATTCGAGCGCGTCACGTAGGCCCGCATCGTCATTAGGACCCACAAGAACAGCGGCATCACCCAGGACCTCCGGCAAACAATTGGCATTCGAGGCCACAACAGGGGTGCCGGACGACATAGCCTCGAGCGGAGGCAAGCCGAAGCCTTCATAATAGGAAGGGTAAACTAGCACATCGGCGGCAGCATAGATGATAGCAAGTCGTTCTACCGGCAGTTGCCCCAACCATAAGACACGGTTGGACAACCCTTGCGCTGATACAATCTCACGGTACATGGGGAACTCCTGAGAGGTCGCTCCGGTTATCACCAATATAGAGCGCGACAGAATAGTGTCATCACTCGCCTGAGACATGACGCGCAATACTATGTCCAGGTTCTTGCGGGGCAAAGGGGCGCCACTGAAGAGGAGCAATGCCCCCTCTGAAGAGCCCATGAGTGCCTTTCGCTCATCAGCAATAAGCCGAGATTCCGCAGCGCGGCGATAGATCTCGTCCACACCATATCTCGTCACAATGACACGTCTGCCATCTAATCCATAATAACGCACGAGGTCGGAGCGCGAGCTTTCAGTACCTACCAGCACAGCGGCAGCACGGCGTGCGACCGCAGGCAAGAAATAGCGATTATACAGGCGCCATTCAGGAGCGAACTCGGCCGGGAACCGTAACGCTGCTGCGTCGTGCATCGTAATAACTAACGGTGCGTGTGATCGCCAGGGCGCCACGAATGCTGGGCAGTGGAGTACATCGGCCCTTGAGCGTTTTGCTTCTACGTCTGCTCCTTGCAGAAGCCATCTCAGGGTTGCCCCAGCGCCACCTCCCGACGGGCCGGAAATCGGTTGCACAGATACGTCAGAGTCCTTTTTGAGCTGAGCCAGAAGTGCGTGGGCGTACACACTTGACCCTCCGCGAATCCGGTTGGGAAAGGTCATGTCAAAGGCAACGGTAAGTAGGGAGTTGGTGCGTCGTGGCCCCATCTCAAGCAGATTCATGTACGCCGATCATTGTGCCGCCCTGCTGTGCCTCCGCCGACTTTGGACCTGTGAACTGCTGTTGGGCCAGCGTAACACTCAGACCAGCACACCACCAGAAGAGAAAGGTCAGCGAGAAATTACCCCAGATGTTGCTCGTAATCATAATTGGTATCAACGAAATGCCTCCCAGGCAAGCAACAAGCGCAAACCCAGCCGCAAGACTGTCCCTAGGAACCGTCAGAAAGGCGCGAAAGCCATAGTATAGCGCAAGTAAGTACATTATTGCGTAAAGGACACCCCCAACCACTCCGAGTTCTCCGAAGATTGTAAGTAGGGCGCTCTCGCCGGGACCTTGTGTGGATCCGTATCGTTGCACTGCGCTTCCGAGTCCGGTACCAAGCGGATGGAGGGTAAGGTAATCGAAGCCATAAAGAAGGGCAGCCAGGTGGCCGCGCGCGGAGGGGTCCTCTGCTGACAGCGCACGGTCGATCAACTCGCCGCTCTCTGGTGATTCGCTCCCCGGAATCGACTCTGAGTTACCCGTATCTGCTCCTCCGAGCATGAACCTTTCAACATTTCGAACCAGCGCGTACCCCGCCGGTGGGCGCACATCTCGTAGTTCGCTGGTAAGCAAAGGCCCAAACCTGACATACTCGACAAGCACAAGGCCCACCAGAAGGGTGACAATAATGAAAATAGCTATCACTCGACGGCTGCGGAGCAGCAAGCATAATAGCGCCAACTCGACGACAAGACTCAACAGAGCGCCGCGCGTTACGCTCAAGAGGATACTGGTGATCAGCAGCGAAAATGCGCCCCAACGCACCCATCGTGGAAAACCACTGTTTTCTCGCGCTCGTAGGGCTGTTAGCACACCCATCGGCACCACAAGCAGACCTGTATAGGCAATACCAAGTGGGCTTATATAAGTGGAGACCATGCGCCGCAAAAGTAACCCTGTGCCCGTCGTCTGAAAGAAGTTCTCAGGGAGGCCGCCCGGCCCGGCATATTGATAGCCAAGCCAGTCCGAGAAGCGTTTAACCCCCCACTCAAACCAAGTCGTGGTAGGCACAAACCATAACTCAAAAAGACCGAACAGCCCAACCACCATGCCCGCACCTAGAACTGCCCGCGTCACCCAGCGTTGGTCCGTGATCCCAGAGGGCCTGAATACGCGGCCAAACGCATACAGGAGAGGCATCAAGAGGGCGATTCTAACGCTGACTAACCGCTGAGCCAAACTGCCCTCCTCCGGCATTATGCTCTCAGGCAGGATCAGATAAATCAGCACCGTCAATGTGAAAGCTATCGCGATATAATCAGGCAGTGTGAGGCGTAACCTTCGACCGGAACGAAGCCAGTTGTAAAGCATTACTACTGCAAGCATGAGCAGCAACGCCAGTATAACTTCTTTCCAGCCCTGTACTACTCGCACTATAATGCCGGGGGTATCTAGAGAAAGTAACGTCATGATGGCAAAGTTATGGAATGCCATGCCTGCAACGAGGATGCCAAGCGCACGGAAAGGGGTACGTGAAACAATCACTAATGCCCATAGACACAGAACCCCTAGCGTGACCGCTAGGGCAATACCAACTGAACTCCAGAGCGTCAATTCCATCGCGGAACGAGAAACGTGAAACGTGAACACCGAACCGCTGGGATGCCGTCCGTCGACCCGGCCTGGGGCCTCTCACCGACAGTTGAGGGTATGAGGGAGGAGTAAGAGGTTCGATTCACGGCTTGTCCTCGGTACAGCGCGTGCAATACATCACGTACTCGGCAATCACGGCCCGAGTACGCTATGCGCTCAATAAGCGCCTTTGCCGGTGACGATGACCGCCAGCGTCTTCCAAAGGATCTGCAGGTCGAGCCAGATTGAGTAATTCTGGATGTAATAAAGATCGTGCTCTGTGTGCAGGTGCATCGGACTGTCGCTCCGCCCATTGATCTGCCACCAGCCGGTAATACCCTGGGGAACAGCAAAGCGTTTGCGCTGCCACATCTGATACTGGGCAACCATCCACGGTAGCTCGGGCCGAGGTCCAACCAGGCTCATCTCGCCTTTCAGGACGTTGAACAATTGGGGTAGTTCGTCGATACTCGACCTTCGGATGACCTTGCCAACACGAGTTATCCTATGGTCATCGGCGAGTTTGTGAATGATATTCCCTGCTTCGTCCCTCTGGATTACCACGTCGGCAAGCTCATCGGCGTTGACTACCATCGACCGGAACTTCCACATGCGAAATGTCCGCCCATTCTCGCCGACACGCTGTGCCTTGTAGAAAATCGGACCGCCGTCTTGCAGCTTGATGGCTATTGCGGTTGCAATGAAGACCGGCGACAGGATCACGAGTCCTAGCGCGGAGAGAACTATATCCATGAGTCGCTTTACCATCCGCTGAACACCATCAATAGCAGGGTCGCGCAGTCCGATAAGCAGGATCCCGCCCAGGCTTTCAACAGTTGCGTTGTGGAATGCCAGGTCAAAAAAATCAGGCACAACACGCACACGAACCGGCTGATCGTAGAGTATTGAGACAAGGTCTCCTAACTTCTGGTGCGCATCAGAAGGCAGAGCTATTAGCACCTCGTCTACATGCTCTCGGCTCACTATCTCGCGTACCTCGTCTAACCGGCCAAGCACCGGCATATCCAAAACCGTTTCTCCCTGCTTTTCAGGGTCGTCATCAAGGAAACCGATCAGCTTCAGGCCGGGCCAGCCATGCTTGGTGAACTCGCTCACGACTTCAATGCCTGTCTTGCCCGCACCCACAATAAGAATACGCGAGAGCACATCAGGGTTATCTTGCCTAATTCTGTGGATGACGCGCAAGAGTAGCCGGTATCCAACGAGCAGCACAGTGGAGAGGATGTAGAAGTATAATAGGCCGAGCCGAGGCAGATCGACGTTAGCCATATAGAGCACGCCGGTCAACGAAAGGCAAACGACAGTATTCGCAAGCGCGACGCGTTGCAGCTCATCAATCCAGCGTATCACCTTGCGGGCATTGTAAACCGACATGCCGATAAAGCCGGCAAGTCCTATTACACCGACAGTGACATGGAGGTAAATCCTGAGGCTCTCTATCGCGCCGTGCGGCCAGGGTTGGCCGATGGGGGTGTTGTAGCGTAGCGCTAATGCTACGAGCAGAGCTACCTGGATCAGGGCAACGTCGAGCATCAAGAATAACGCCATGTAATTGGCATTGAATCTCTTGAACATCAGCTTCTTGGCTTTCCTCCGCAAGCTCCGATAACCAATTCATTCCTCTGGCTTTGCACTCTCCGCTCTTACGGCTCTTAGTATATGCTAATGAATCCCATAAAGCAATGTCGTGAGTCGTCGGTGGTCAGTGGTCGGTAGCCCGATTAAGTTTCTTCGCCTGCCTACCTTTTAGGACCTTGTAGAATAGCTGTAGATATTGCCCCGTGACCGCATCCCAGGAGTAATGTTGTGCGACATGTTGGAGAGAGAGCGCGCTTCTCTCTTTAACAACGTGTGGGTTGTCAATGAGTTGCTGTAGGACATCTCGCAAGCT
>JBBRVL010000183.1:0-7605 GCA_038246925.1 Chloroflexia bacterium | reverse complement strand
GTCTCTTTGCGGTGTAGAAAGTCTTTTTCACAGCAGAAGCGCAGAGGTCGCAGAATTTTCATCATTTATTCTCTGCGTCCTCTGTGGTGAAAAGGACCTGTGAGGTTTGTGTTGCAACAACCGCCCCTGGGAGAGACGAGGTCATGTGGATGCGAAGCCAATGACCTCACTCCTAGAGCCTGTTATGAACTTTCCAGGCACAAAGAGCCGATTACGAGACGGCATCACAGGCACAAGAGCCAACAAGTGCAGCCTGGCAATGTTCGCTTCTACGCACGAATTGCAGCCCAAAGTTCATAACAGGCTCTAGCTACGGCGATGTTGCGGAAAGCGCAATTGAAGTTAGAACTTCACGAAGAATGCCGTGAAGTACATCAAAGCGATACCTGTAGCCAGTCCGCCCACATTCGCCCAGTTTATTGCCGGTATGCCGTCTTTGGCGGCGTCACGCAAGAGCAGACGACCCACTTCTATAATCACCTGGAAGATAGCACCGACCCCAATACCGAGGAAAATCGCCGCCATGAGGGGTGAGTAGGCAAAACCACCGATCCACGCGCCGATGCTGGCTGGCGCACCGGCCAGGAGTGCTAGTAAGGCAAACTGCTTCAGGGTTGGCTGGTCGCGGGTAAGGGGTGAAGCTATGCCCACGCCCTCCGTGATGTTGTGAAGCGTAAAGCCGATCACAAGGAATGAACCCAGGGCTGCTTCCCCCAGAGCGAATGCCGCGCCTATCGCCAATCCCTCGCCCAGGTTATGCAGGCCGATGCTTAAGGCTATCAGCGTGGCTACGAATAGCCTCTGCTTCACCGGGTCAGCGTTACTCTTGGAGCCACGAGCACTGACGGCTGCGATAGCCAGCCATGTGAGTAGGGCGACGAAGAGCACGAGAGGAATGCCCTGGAACGCTCCTGGAAGAAGCGCGCTCACTTCAAAAGCCTCAAGCAGGGTATCGACAAGAAGGAAGACAAGCAGGCCAATCGTGAGCGCAAGTATAACTGCCAACCCACGGCGACCTAGCTTCCTCATCGCGGGGAACCATGCCATGCCGAGTATTACGGGGATCACACCGACGTAAATGCCTAACAAACCGTAGGCAATAAATTGGTCGAATCCCGGCTGTGGGGTTTCGACAGCGACGGCGACCTCTCCGGCGAAGGTAGCGCCTGTGGAAGTAACCAGAGTGACGGCATGAGGCTCACCTTCTACCCATGGGTACTGCATGCTGATGGTCGATGTACCGAGCCTGGCTATCGTGGCTGATGGCTCGATGTTGAAGTTCCAGTAGGCATTGTCCACGGTGACCTGGGCAATCGTCACATCTTCCGGCCCACCGTTGATCACGTCGAACTTGAAGCCGTTAGGTGTGACTTGCACTCGTTGAATAGTTAAATCCTCGATGGGAGGAACATCGGCGGTGAAGAAAGAGAGCGGATTGAATAGAGTAAAAAGCCCAATCATGAGGGCAAGCAGTCCCATCGGTATTAGGGCTGCCAGCCACGTCAACCAGCCTTTAGAGCTTAATTCGACTTGCTGTGGTCTCTCTTCTTTAGTAAGAGTTTCTTGTGTAGCAGACATAATTCTTACGAAGCCTCGAAGAAGCCCATCCAGCCTAGCTCGGCAAGCTCACTCTGGTGGGCATGGAACATATATTTGCCTGGGTATTCGAGCGTAAACTCAAGGATATGGCGTTCCCCCTGGCCCATGAGCACGTTGTCGGTGTACTCATACTGGTCGAGGCGAGTGCCGGTGCGGTAAAGCTTGAACATACCTGCATGCAGGTGGAAAGAGTTTATCGGGTCGAACTCTGTCATGTTGACAAGGTAGATACGTATCAACTCCCCCACTTTTACCTTGATAGGGTGTTTCATGTAGTGGAAAGCTACCGTGTTCACGGCGTAAACTTCATTCTCGCCATCGAAGTTAGTGTCAAAGCCGTTCATTATCATTACCATCTCGTTTGCTGGCGCTCTGCCGCCGGGCGGGTCGATTATGAACGCACCGTACAAGCCTTTGTGAATATGGCGAGCCAGAGGAGGGGTATGGCAGTGGTAAGGATGTAGGCCAAAAGGCTTCGCGTCGAACTCGTACACGAATGTGCCGCCCGGCTGTACAACCGGCTCTATGCCGTCCATTTGAGGAGGGTGGATGCCGTGAAAATGGATGGTATGAGGATGCACCGAACCATTGGAGAAATTGAAGCGCAGCCTATCACCTTCAGTGCAGCGGAACGTCGTCCCCGGCACCTGACCATTGTAGGTCCAGGCTGGATAGAAAACGCCGGGGGCTATTTCGATCTCGATGTCGCCCGCCACGACGTCCCACTCGCGCAGGGTGCGGCCGTCCGCGAGCTTGGAGATCTTGCCCTGGTCAAAATGGGTGAGAAACCGGCTGGGATTGAAGCGAGAAGTATCTATATCCCCGACTGTGCCCCCCTGACCATGACTGCCGTGGCCGAAGCGTCCAGTAGTCGCAAGCTCTACTTTTGACGTCGCCGGAGATGCCGGAGCCGCTGATACGGTGGACACCTGTCCGTAGGAGCTTGCCAGCTTGTTGAGAACTGGCAGGCTTGCGAGGCTTGCCAGCCCCGTTAGCCCGACCCGCAGAAAGCGTCTTCGTGAAACTGTCATAGCTTCAATGTCATTTTGTTCATGAGTTTTTATGTACTGTTCCATCCCTATACTCCAGATTTCGTATATACTTACGGCAGATTTAGGTAAGACTAAATCTTGAAGGTATTATAGATGAGAAATAGATGTTTGTCAATCCTGGTGCAAATATAAGTGTTCAGAATCGAGGTAGAGATAAATTCACCGAGTTCACCGCAGAGGCGCAGAGACGCAGAGATTAATGTGGTTGGTCATTGTCTCGTTATCGTCCCTAACCCCTAATCCCTAACCCCTAACCCCTGGCAGATACACACAACCCTTTATAAAAACCTCTGCGTCTCTGCGCCATGAGCGTAGCGAACTCGGTGAACTATTTGCTATACCAATCACCCCAACTCTGAACACTTACGTGCAAATTTAAAGAATGTTTTAGGGAATAGAAAGAGGCCCGTAGAGGCGAACACCGGATTCATTCCTGCAAACAAGCCCTAATAGGTTTATTGATTCTGCGCTGGCATATCAGGTGAATTGTCCCGGCACCCAGTATAAAGACATACATGTGATAAAATATGTTCGAGTCACCTGATATAGAACGTCAATCATGATGAAGGTCTGCGCGAAGAGAATTTGATGGTTACACCGACACCGGCAGTTGAAGATTACCTCAAAGCTATATACCGGCTACAGCAAGATGGGTCTGCCGCAACGACCAACGCAATAGCAGAGCGGCTGGGTTTGCGTGCAGCTTCTGTTACGTCGATGTTGCAGCAGTTAGCAGAACAAGGGCTTGTCAACTATACGCCATATAGAGGCGTATTT
Organism: Chloroflexia bacterium; assembly: GCA_038246925.1. Lineage (GTDB taxonomy): Bacteria > Chloroflexota > Chloroflexia > QHBQ01 > JADMIH01 > JADMIH01. Next base: position 4,177 of record JBBRVL010000183.1, on the reverse strand, counting down.
CTGACTGAAACGGGTACACTAGCGGCATTACGTGTGATAAGGCGGCATAGGCTGATTGAGCTATATTTGCACAAGCATCTAGGGGTGCCCTGGGAACGTGTACATGATGAGGCTGAGCGTTTAGAGCACGTACTCTCGCCTTACCTGGAGGAAAAGATAGCTGTAAAGCTTGGTAATCCCAGTTTTGACCCGCATGGAGACCCAATACCAAGCAGCACAGGCGAGCTACCTGCCCAGGACCTTATACCGCTTTATGAAGCGCCTCTGAATGTGCCTGCAACCGTGCGCCACATTCCTGACGACAACCCAGAGATGTTGCGATACGTGGCGTCTCTCGGTATCATCCCCGGTGCGGTAGTGAATGTTACTGGGCGCGAACCGTTCGATGGGCCTGCCTATCTGAGCATAGCGTCGAGTGAGGGTGAACCGCCGACTAATCACGCGGTGGGCGCGGGCATAGCCCGTACTATCTACGTGACTCGCTCTGCCATATAGCGAGCGGAATTATGAATTATGAGTTTTGAATTATGAATTAGACGAAGCAAAATCAATTCATAATTCAAAACTCATAATTGGTTAGGGCTTCGGTATAGGCGCTGCCCACACGCCATCGTCGGTGGCGGCTAGCAGGGTTTCGAGCATATTCGGGTTGGCGGCGGGGTCGTGCGGAGCCAGTACTATACTATTTACCGTGCGCTGCTCGAGGCCCGTGCCGACGGTCTCCCAGGTCATGCCGCCGTTAGTCGAGCGGAAGACCCCTAGGCCCATTGCGCCTTGCTCTCCTGTGCCCTGTCCGGCTCTTGCCGTGTAGATGACCGGGCCTGTTTTGTTGTAATCGGCGCTATAGGCGGTGTCTACGTAGAGAGCGGTGATGTAATAGCTGCCGCCGGGAGGGGCGTCCTGCCGCTCGTCACTCTTCATCAGTTTCCAGTCGGTGCTTTCGAGCGGGACGAACCAGAGACCCTGACTGCTTGTCAGGTAAAGTCCTCCATCCTCGGGCCGGCCTTCCGAGCCTGTTACCAGGAAAAGGTTGCCCGGCCCGACAAACTCGCCCGACTCTGGGGCCACAGGAGTGATCTCTTTCCAGGTTTGACCGCCGTCACCGCTCATCTGGATTCGTCCCGTGCCGCCTTCGCTTGCATAGGCAACATAGACCAACTCGCCATCGGGGCTGGCTGTCAGGTCGAGTATATCGTAGTTAGAGATGGAGCTACCGGGCAATTCGGTCCAGGTGGCTCCACTATCGGTTGATTTGATAACACTCGTGCACGTCGCGCCGTAGGCTACTCCACCGTTCGAGCCTGCAATGCTCATAGCCTCGTTTGCTATTTCCTGCCAGGTCTTTCCACCATCGATCGAGCGCGAGCGGGTGCTTGGCAGGCCACTGGCGCAACCTGTGTTGCTGGTTACATACATAACATCCTGGCTTGCGATAGACGCTTCCGATCTGCGCCCTTCTACGCCGAGCTTGACGCCGAGCGGCTGCCACTGGGTGTAATCATACGAGCTGAGCCATGCCCCCTTCGGCCCGGCGGCGAGCACCAGGTTCGTGCCTCCGGCATGGAGAGCAAGGTCCGATACGTTGTTTCCCGTCAGGCCCGCCTGCTTCCATTGGTAGTTAGCCGGATTCTCTCCAGGGCCAGGAGTGGTAACCGCCTGAACGGTCGGCGTCGGGTCGGGTTCAACTGTAGCTGTGGCAGCCGGGGCTGAAGTAGCGGTCGCCTGCGCCGGGCTGCTCGTTTCCTGGGAAGGCACAGCCACCGTAGAAGTCGGCTGCGGTGTTGCGACCGGGGTCGTGCTCGGCCCGCACCCTACGACCGCTATCGCCATGAGCGCGGCCATCAGCGCAACCCTTGTTAGGCTCAGATTAGAACTCGATAGGTTGAAAGACATGATTCACTTTCTCCTTGGGTGTTGTTTCCCTCGTGATAATTAGAGAGGATACAGTAAGTTTGGCCGGGGTAAGCAGATTGATGCCGTGAGTGCCATCCTGTTCGCTCCCATAGCTATAACGATGCGATGGCGGCACGAGTTGCGCGAACGCTCGGCCAAAAGGGACCGAGGACCCAGGCTCTTGAGAAACCTGGCCCCTCGCTCCTCGGTCCTCATTACTTATCTTTTTACTTACGCTTGCTGCGTCTGTTGCTCTTCTGCTTCGGTCTAGCCTGGATTGCGGGCGGTACGCTGGTCGTAGCTGTGGTACTTTCAGTACCGCTCGTGGGATCTACAACGGCCTTCGATTTGGTCTGCGCGGTCTGACGGGCCGTAGACTTGGATGCCGCGCCGGGCATGTACTGGCGTGCTCTCTGCGTCTTCTGGTACTTGGCTACCTCCTTGGGGTATCTCGTTCGGTACCAGTAGAAGAACCACCCCGCTGCCGCGAGTGTCGCAAGGGTCCACAGATAGAGCCAGAAGCGCATATTGAAGAAATCGAGTCCGACTACTCGGAAGAGCAAGAAGAAGATGCCTGGGATAGCTATCCAAAGTCCGACCGGCCCCCACCTGTTAGCGGCGCGGTACAGCACGGAGTTAGTGCCCTTCCACTTGGGACGCTTGACCAGCATGAAATATCCGCTGGCTGCCAATAAAGCCGTCATAAGTGCTAGAAAGGCCCACGCATAAGGACCAATAGGAGGGGAGGCCGCGCTGAAGAGATGGCTGGGGTCTAACGGGTTGCCTTGCAGTGGTACCGAGCCACCCTGTACCGGTAGTGGGACCGGCGTGCTTTGTACACTCCCGGTCAGGGTAGCGGTGGCCGTTACTTCAGATGTGCCTGTCAGAGTTGTGGTGGCAGTCGCGGCATTATCCGTGGTGGCTGTGGCAACGGTGGTTGTAAGAGTAGAGGTGGTGGTCGCCTGGGCTGCTACTGAGAAAAGGGAACTTGCCTCGATCCCACCTGCGTGGAGCGGGTCAACGGCGGGTTGGGCCGGTGCGCTTATGAGTGCAGCGGCCATGGCGATTAGCAGCCCAGGTACTAAAACTAAGTGCATCTAAGAATTGCCTCCTAAGTTGGTAGTTTCAAGCTTTGGGTTCCAGGTTCCGGTTTTCACCGTTTGTTTCAGGGCAAATATCCAGTAATTATATCAGGGTGGTGTTCGGGCAGCAAATGACCGTGGCACTGTAAATGTTCAGAGTCGGGGTGATATATAGACGGTAGTTCACCGCAGAGGCGCAGAGACGCGGAGGATTCTAAAGGATCTGTGCCCATCTACCTGGCATAATCAGGGATCAGGGATTAGGAATTACAATGAGGCAACGACCAACGATATTAATCTCCGCGCCTCTGCGGTGAATTTCCCCCCACCTCAAGTCTGAACTCTTACGTGCCTACTGCCTACTGCCTCCACGGAATTCCACACCAACTTGACAGGCGGGTGTATACTTTAGGTGGCGCTTGGCAAGGTGGGCCGCGCTTTCTCAGAGGAAAGGCGTTTGGCATTGGAAGTTGCCGGTAATATACCCCTTGATCGGGTTACTTTCGCTGTTGTCGACGTAGAGACGACGGGTCTATCCGCGCGCACCGGGGACCGCATCTGCGAGATTGCCGTGGTAGTCACCAGGGGCGGCGAGGTGGTGGACCGCATGCAGACGCTGGTCAATCCTGGCCGCCCAATCTCACGCGGCGCTCTCTTCGTGAACGGGATTACCGACAGCATGGTGAGAGAGTCTCCTACTTTCCGCAGCGTTGCACCTGCTCTCATTGAGATACTCGAAGGCGCGGTGCTAGTGGCGCATAACGCCTCGTTCGACCTGTCGTTTCTTTCTACTGAGCTGCGTGCAGCAGGCTATAACCCACCTACTAACCCTGTGATAGATACATTGGCTTTATCGAGGCGTTGCTATTCTTTCAGATCGAACAGGCTGGGTGATGTAGCACGCACTCTCGGTATCAGCACACATGGCCTACACCGTGCGATGGCAGACGCAGTTACCACGTGGGAAGTGCTGAAGTCGTTTATGAAGGATATGCGGTCGTATGGCGTGAACACGGTGGCCGATGTTATCAAGCTGCAGGGTGCTCTAACGCCTATGAGCGGTTGGTACTCGGCTCCTCCCCTCATGGAGTGGGACGGTAGGCAGTCGAAATGCCCTATAGAGGGACTTCCCCCGGCTATCGAGCAGGCCGTGCGCGCCCAATCGACCCTGCGTATATGGTACAAAGGGAGCGACGGCAAGC
>JBBRVL010000182.1:0-7616 GCA_038246925.1 Chloroflexia bacterium | reverse complement strand
TGTAGCCCGGCGGATGAGGCTGGTGCGCGTGCAGATCGAACTTTTCTATTGCCAGCGTAAACTGCACAGCGTCCCAGTTGATAGGCGTCGAGCTAACAAAAGGCAGCCGCGACAAACCCCCCGCCAGCAAAAGGAGAGCGGAAAGAACAGTCTTGCTTTTCTTCACACGCTTCCCCTCCGGCGGTCCACGCAGCAAATCACCAACGACAGCTATCAGCTATTATAGCCCACCTATCACTAACTATAAGGCGCATCAAAAATACAATCCCGCATGGAGGCGGAGAGTGGTGAATAAAGCAGATGTAGCTTTGGTAACGCTGGCGACTCGCCGGCACTTGCGCATGATTGCCGGTGTGTTATGGCTATGGCTATGGGTAGTCATAGCCGCCGAGACGGCGGCGTTACCAACCACTATTTTGTTAGTGGGGTACTCAGAATGACAAAGATTAGTAGGTTCGCTTCGTCTGTCAGGCATGCTTGAGAAGGCTACTAACAACAAAGAGCTAATCGTGCTTACTGGGGCGGGGTCTCAGCGACACTGCGGTCGATATTCTTATCATCTTTTGAACAATTATGCAGTTGTAATCGTTGCCCGGTCGCGCTTAGGACCGTAATTTGCAACAGTTGGTGTGTTATATGATACTGCTATAAGATTTTTGTATACAAATATTGCTACTTTGTGATAATTGTGATATAATGTCTATAAGGGCGTAATAGGACTTCAGCCCACAAGGGACAGCCAAGGAATTCAGAGCGTCTTTGGAATGCGATAATGACAAAGCACGTAAGACTACTCCCATCAAATGAGCATGTCTTGACGCTGCGGGCAGGGATTGCGCAATTAGAAGAGACATTGCATAAGGCTCCTATAGATACTCAGATGGCGGTTATAACCCGTTTCGCATCAACCGGCGGTGGCACGATAAATGAAATGCCTTAAGGAGGCTGTACCACGATACCACATGGTGAGACGTAGATGTAGATAAGGAAGTCGCCAGACGAAGGACCCCAAGGATGCTACAAGAAGACCAATTATCAATGCCTGGCTCTGATGAACTATTAGTAAATCAGGTTGCCGCCGGTGACGCCTCTGCTCTCGATGAGTTGTACGACCGCTACGTCCGGCAATGCTATAGTCTCGCGCACAGGCTGCTAGGGGACGCAGATAGGGCTGAAGGCGTGGTACACGAAGCATTCATGGAGCTATGGAAGAACCCGCGTGGTTATTCAACACAAAAGGAGAGGCTCCTAAACTGGCTATTGTGCCTAATTTATAGCAGGTGCGACATGAGTCTCAGCCTGGACTGCTTCAAGGCGTTGCTCACGCCGGAACCTCGTACAGTTGTACGTCAATACGATTATACAACCATGCAGACGTACAACTTTACTGAATAATAGTTAGGGCTTACGCAGACGACAGAGGACGAGTTCATTTGCGTAAGTCCTGATAGTAACAAGTTTATAGCTAGAACCGGGTACTTGATGGCTGGACCTCTTTCTATGCCGGGAGGGTTATATGCCAAAAATGACCGGGGGTATCAAAACAGGGCGGTTTTACGTTCGTCTACCAAAAGAGACTATTGCAGAAATAGACGGATATATCAAAGAGTCGGGGATGTACCAGGCTTGCTTTTTAAGCTATGCCCTGGTTGTGGGTGCGCGCGCAGGGGAACGGCAGCGGGCGCTGGCTGAACGTAGACAACTGCGTGCAGAAAGTCCAGGGTTAGAAGAAGGCCTGCTCAAGACCAAACCAGATCACTACTCCGATACTGTTCCCTATGCGCGTGTGGTCGAGCAACAGAGGAGGGTAAAACGGGTTTTGGAGCAGATAGCGCCGGAGCAAAAGCAGGCGCTGGAGCTATCCTATTACGAGGGTTTGTCCCAGAGCCAGATAGCCAGCAGGCTTGGGGCGTCGCATGATACAGTCAAGACGCGCATGACGCTCGGCCTGGAGCACTTCAAGGCGTTGCTTTTGGAGGACGGTGTTTTACCTACATAAGCGTTACTTTTACCTGGGGATTAGGGATTAGGGATTAGGGATTAGGGATCAGGGATCAGGGATCAGGGTATCGCAGTCCGCATATACGGCACTTTCAGGAGGGGTCATGAAAGACGGAAGCGAGTTTGGCCTTGCGCTGATAGATGAGGCAGAGAACACATACAAAGACGTCGTGATTGCGGCGCTACAGGTCCGAATCACGGAGTTGGAATCGGCCCTGGAGGCCAGCCACAAGGACCCCGAGTTCACGGTTTTCACCCGACACGGAATCGAGCATCGCTGGCGCGACAGGCCTCCAGAAGTCGATACGGTCATATTCTTTGACATTGATAATATCCACATCCATAATCTGAATTTGGGTTATGCGAATACCGATGCGCACATTCGTTCGGTTATGTCTCAAATCAATCATGTGTGGCTCTTCCGCTGGTTCAGTGGCGACGAGTTTGGTCTGCTTTGCGCGGCGGCCGACGCTACGGGCTTCGCGGCTCGTGTGGAGAGATTATTGCAGGCAGAGGGAATGACCGCCACGTTCGGGATCGCGCCGATCATCAACAACGATCTAAAGACTAGCATGGCCCAGGCGGCGACTTTAGTGGTGGCGGCTAAAGCGGAAGGCAGGAGGGGCACAACCACGGTATTCGATGTACAATAAACGTGAGAGGCAATGTGTGAAGCAACGTGCGAGGAGTAGTTCAATGGCTGTGGGCCATATGCTATACCTGGCAAGTTCAGACAATGCGGGCCTTCTTGCGAAACTTATAACAATAGAGGAGTAACTATGCCAAAGATGACAGGCGGCGTAAAAACAGGTCGTTACTACATCCGCCTCCCAGAGGAGACAATCGCCGAAATAGATGGGTATATCAAAGAGTCGGGGATGTACCAGGCTTATTTTCTCAGTAACGCTTTGATAGTAGGGGCGCGCATAATGGCTCGCCAGCTGAACCCTGAGCGGTTCTATACTCACGAAATGGTAGAGGCCCTTGCCGAGAGCATGAACCGGCAGGATGGGCATGCGAATGGGCATGCGACTGCGAGTATGAACCGGCAGGATGGGCATAAGTAGCCTGCAAAGCCTGACGCTAATGCCTAAGAGGGTTTCTAATAATAGGGGGTAAGACGAGAGGTAGGATCTGTCATTCTGAACGCAGTGAAGAATAGTTACGGGTGATCCTGTGCTGAGAGGACGGATTCTTCACTTCGTTCAGAATGACAAAGGGGAGTGGGAGGCAAGCTCACTATACTCCTCTGTTTTGAGATGATTTCTAAGAAGATGCCAGTGATATAAGCAACGTAAAAATACGATATTCAAGATCGCAGATCGGAGATACTATTGGTAGACCAGACAATTGAGAATGCGCCTACAAATAAGAATGACTACGCAAAGCTGAAGGTCCTCGTTCAGGAGGCCGGGCTGCTCGAAACACAGGGCGCATACTACGCGGTCAAGCTAGCATACACGCTGGCGATGTTCGTGGTAGGGGTTGCCCTGATGTTCCTGCTTAATGGGTGGGCGCGGGTGCTGGTGGCTCCTTACCTGGCCTTTGTATGCGCCCAGCTTGGTTTCCTGGCGCACGACCTGGGGCATAAGCAGGTGTTTGGCTCTACCCGGCTCAACAACTGGGCGGGTATGGTGCTTGCCAACCTGCTGGTCGGGATGAGCCTGGGGTGGTGGAACGACAAGCACAACGCTCACCACGCGAACCCGAACCACGACGGCATGGACCCGGACGTTGATATTCCGTTCATGGCTTTCTCGGAAGAACAAGCGATGCGCAAGAGCGGGTTGGCTCGCGTCATCGCCGCGTACCAGGCTTTTATCTTCTTTCCGGCACTCACCTTCACCACATACAGCATGCAGACCGCATCGGCTTTGTTCATGGTCCGCGAGCGGTACAGGTGGCGCTTCCCCGATGCGGCGATGCTGCTGGCGCATTTTGTGTTGTATTACGTCGGCCTGCCATTGCTGTTAGGGTTCTGGCAGGGGCTTGTGTTTATACTTATCCATAGGGCTTTGCTCGGCCTGTTTGTGGGGGCGGTATTCGCGCCTAATCATAAAGGGATGCTGGTGGTGGGCAAGGATGACAACCGGCTCGACTTTCTGCGCAAGCAGGTGCTAACAGCCCGTAACGTGCGCTCCACACCCATAATCGACTTCCTGTATGGCGGTCTGAACCACCAGGCTGTGCATCACCTTTTCCCGAACATGCCGCGTAATAAGCTGTTCGCCGCTACCGAGATAACCAGCCGGTTTTGCGAGGAGCGTGGCATCTACTATCACGTGACGGGGGTGCGCCAGTCGTTCAGGGAGATAGTGCAAAGCCTGCACGAAACATCGGCGCCATTGAGATGGCGTGCTTCCGGCAGGTTGGAGGCGGGAGAATAAGCACGGTAGTCAGGTTGAGCCTCTTTGAAGAAGGAAAAGGTGAAGGCGATGGATCATACAATATTAGCATCATCAGCATCATCAGCATCAGCAAAGGGTGTAGATTTTGAGCAGAACAGGCTGCTATCTACATTAGAACAGTTGCTATCCATTCAGGTTACCGACGTCAAGTCAGCCCTAGACCAGGTAAGCAATCTCGTTACTCAGGCGCTTGGCTCGGACAAAGTAGACATTTTTCTCTATACCCCTTCGATTGACACACTTGTTGCCGTGGGGGCCAGCGATACCGCCATGGCGAGGCTGGAGCGGGGTATAGGGATGGACCGTTTGCCGCTTGCCAATGGAGGCCGGACGGTAGAGGTGTTCGAGACAGGTATTTCCTACTCCGATGGGCACGCGGATCAGGACGCGGGTGTTCTACTGGGTGTGCGGAGGGGTCTACACGTGCAATCGATGATCCTGGCACGATTCGGGGCCAATGGCGAGCGGCGGGGAGTACTTCAGGCCCTTTCTAAGAAAGCAGACCTATTTTCACCGGATGACTTGATATTCCTGGAAGCTGTTTCCCATTGGATCGGCTTGCTTACCTACCAGGCCGAACTGGCTGAGAAAATGAGCCAGGACGCAATTGAACAGGCTAAACGAACGACGGCAGAAGAGCTAGTGACGGTACTCGCGCACGACCTGGGCAACTATCTAACACCTTTGGTGGCCAGAATAGACTTGATACGTGGGCGTGCCCGCCGCGAGAACCATGCGGCTAATATAAAGGACGCCGATGATGCGAAGCTCGCAGTGAATCGCCTGCAAGGATTGATCGGAGACCTGCTCGATGTTGCGCGTGTTGAGCAGGACATCTTCTCCCTTTCGCTACAGCCGGTAGACCTGGTTGCGCTTATGCGGGAAACAGCCCACGTTATAGGCACTCGAACAGCGGATATCCTACTGGAGCTACCGGACGAGTTGCTTACACAAGCAGATCCCTCTCGGCTTCGGCAGGCCCTCGAAAATCTGATGGGAAATGCTATCAAACATTCCCCTAAACTAGCGCCGGTCCACGTCAAATTGCAAAGCGAAACGCGAGATGGGCAGGAGTGGGCCGTACTGTCGGTGTGTGACGATGGGCCTGGTATACCTCCGGCTTTTCTCCCGAAGCTGTTTACTCGCTTCGGTTCAGGCCCGGATTCTACAGGTCTGGGCCTGGGCCTCTACCTGGCGCATAGCATCGCCATTGCTCATGGCGGCACCCTGACTGTAGAGACAGCCGTTGGACAGGGGTCTACTTTCAGCCTGTCATTGCCTGTATCGTAGGACCCTGCCATATTTTTGCACCAAGCTATTTGCGAACCGGCTGTGGCTGTGATATAGTTGCCATCACTTCAGTTGCCGTTGCCGGACAGCCCCTTGAACCGGAGGAGGCGTCCAGGGTCTATGCTACTTGCAACTGTGCAATCTCCGGTTGTGTATCGCTTATTCAAGGCAGTCCTCTGCTCATCAGTAGTAAGGATCAGCAGCTTTGTTGTAAGTGGTAAGTTACACGTAGGAGGAGAATATAGATGAACCTTTCCGCCCCTAAAGTAACCACCTTTGTAGCCTCGTTGGTAATCGTGCTGGTCGGTCTCCTGGCTTACTTGGTTACGATCCCCGCCCTAACACCTTATGCTCTGTGGATCATCCTGTTGGGTTTTGTGGTGCTTGCCGCGGGCGTGATGATAGAGGGTATGTAGCACTCTACGCATCTTTCTCGCTCACATAAAAGTCTGAGCGCCCTTTCTCTACAGCTTCCCCATCGTCGCCCTCCCATCGTAATTATCTCAGCTTAACTCCTGGATGCCACGAGCGCATCTGCTATCGCGCGTCCCAAGAATCTTGACACTACAGGCTGTATCTAGTACTATTGAACCATGTCGGCGCTTTGCACCCCACGTAGTATGGGTGCTATTTTGGTCCGCCGACTACGTGCAAACCCTATACAACAAGGAAAAGGAGATAGCATGCGAACCGGAGTCAACGTAAGGGCAGCTACCAGGGTAGGTGGTGCGCTCGCTTTTGGCCTGGCGCTTTGCCTGGGCTTGATGGGCGGGCAAGCTTCCGCGGGTCTGCCAGCAGGCGCACCCGCAGGTGTCACAGCCGCGCAGAGCAGCAAGATCGAAGCAGCAGTATTGCAAGATACCGCGAACGGCAAGAAGGCCGAGTTTATGGTTGTTATGGCCGACCAGGCCAACGTCAACTCAGCCTACAATATGAAAGACCAGGATGCCCGAGGGTGGTATGTTTACAACACCCTGAAGACTCATGCCGAGCGCACGCAGTCGGGCATCCGCTCTATACTGGGGGCCTCCAAGGTCTCTTACAAGTCGTTCTGGGCATTGAATGCTCTTCTGGTGAGCGGCGACCGGACTCTCGTGGAAGCTATTGCGGCGCGCAGCGATGTGGGCAAAATCGTGTCCAACCGCGAGACGAGCTGGATCGAGAACCCGGAAATAGCTAACGCAAGCGACGCTAATGTATCACCCAACACAACCGAGTGGGGTGTGAACAATGTAAATGCGCCCCAGGTCTGGGCCATGGGCTATACAGGCCAGGGTATCGTTATCGCTAACCAGGATACAGGTATGAGATGGACGCATAACGCCATCAAGCCGAAGTATCGCGGCTGGAACGGTGCCACCGCAGATCACAACTATAACTGGTGGGATTCTATCCACTCAGGTGGTGGCTCTTGTACTCCGAACCACCAGGAGCCTTGTGATGACAACGGACATGGTACTCATACCACCGGCACCACCGCCGGCGACGACGGTACAGGCAACCAGGTTGGTGTCGCGCCCGGAGCCAAATGGATCGGCTGCCGCAACATGGACCAGGGTAACGGCACCCCCGCCACTTATACGGAGTGCTTCCAGTTCTTTATTGCGCCGACCGACCTCGCGGGACAGAACGCCAACCCTGCTCTCCGCCCGCATGTAATGAACAATAGCTGGGGCTGCCCGGCCAGTGAAGGCTGTAGCGCCGAGTCGCTGCACACAATCGTCCAGAACACGCAGGCAGCCGGTATATTCGTCGAGGTATCGGCAGGTAACGCCGGCCCCTCTTGCAGTACGGTCAACGATCCGCCTGCGATCTATGCAGAGTCGTTCTCGACCGGCGCCATTGATATCAGCAACAACATCGCAGGCTTCAGCAGCCGAGGTCCCGTAACGCTGGACGGCTCTAACCGCCGCAAGC